>JAIXVG010000508.1 GCA_027483145.1 Planctomyces sp. | reverse complement strand
TTCGCAGTCGTCAACGATTTTTGGAGTGCGTTGGCTGAGCCGCAGATTTGGTCAGTTTTGTGGGGCGTCTTCCCGACTTTCCCCGGGAAAGTCGGCCTATGCAGAGCATAGGGAAGACGCCTGTCAATTTTGTTGCTGTTTCAGGCTCGAAGAAATGCCTGTGTGCTGCGTTTTGAAAAGTCACGGAGAGGCCGAGGTTTTTAGGGCTGGCGTAGCCAAGCGAGCCTTGTCGGACAAGAGACTCCGGCATGGTAAGCCAGAGTCTGCCTAGCACTGCCGTCGGGGGAGCAATGAGGGATAACGGTGCCGAGCCAGATGGCTCCGCCACGACTCGGAATCAATGTGCATTGTCGCCGCGATACCCGAACGGGTGCGGCGTGCCGGGATGGTCCGTTGGGAATTGTCCGAGCGTCTGGTCGGAATGTTGAATGAGTGATTCCCCCTTACGCGAAACGCGAACAGCGTTTTTCGGCGGAAGGGGGGCGAAAGCCCAAAGGTGAAAGGGGGGAGCGGAGTCAAGGACGTTCGGTGTGGAGGGGCACCCGGTCTGCACAAGCGACGCTTTGGGAGCGCGGAAGATTGGGGAGGGGCCGCACCTAACGCCGGAGGGAATCCTTGACGCTGCGGGGGATTCACCCCCAAGCCCGATGGCTCGGGAGCGACCCGTTGTCGGCTTTACCAGTCGATGAATGAGTTGTCTTCGTCTTCAGCCGGAGAATTCGCCGTGGACTTATCCGCGTTCTGCGTCATGCTGGCGTTGGCGTGGAAAGCCGCCAATTCGCTTTCGGTGAGGATATGTTCTTGTGGTTCCCAGTCCTCTTCTCGGGTGCCGAGAACCACGTCAACATCGGCCCGATTGTCCCAGTTCCAGAGTTCAAGGACGTGAAGCGTGGTACCGATCTGGACATAACTGAATCCCAGAGGATACCAATGATACCGGCCGCGATAGACTTTGAGTGTGCGGCGTGCCCGTTTCTGCGGACGCCTTGGAGCAATTGCCGGATGGAGTTGGGGCAGTTCCAGGAACATCTGATCGATGGCGATGATGCCGTCCATCGGGCTGAAGCATTCGTCGAGTTCGTTGACCAAGGTGTCGTGCATCGAGACGGTGAGTTTGGTGCTTGACATGGTTGTTTACCTCTTTTGTGTTTCCGGTCGCGCCCATCGCGGCCTGATGGCACGTGCATGAAAGCCGCCATCAGGCGGGGCGCAGCGAACCCGTCAAGCGAAAGACGGAGGGTCCGCTCTGCGGAAACCGTCTTGGCAGCTTGAAGGGACCGACGGCGGCTTTAGCGTGCCCATCAATAGGCCGAGGTGGAGCGACTCCGGGGGGGAAAAGAGATCAATCCACGGAGCCGCCATTGTTGGCGTTGATGATGCAGCCTGCGTCACAACCCGCGTTCTTCGCGGCGAGGGCCTCCTCGTAATAGCGATAGGCACGTTGCCGGGTGGCTTCTTGGTCGGGCGAGCGCCCCTGAAGAATTGCCTGGTCGATGAAAGCATGAAGAGCACAGGCATGGAACAGGTCGTCCGAGAAGTCGTCAGGGGTTTGGCCGGTCATGGCTGGCCCTCGTTGTCACGATCCATTGGGATAAGAACTTGGATCGTCGAATCGGGCGGAACCGGGTCGCGACTCAGCAGGTAGCCCACACGGTTGACATGATGCAGCCCACTGACCACGTAGAGGTCTCCGTCGTCGCCATATATTAGCGTCCAGACTCGTCGTCGATCCTGCCGCTTGACGAAGTCAAGCTCCTGGCCATAGGTCTCGAACAGGCAGCCGCCGTCTTCGCCGATGGCCCAACCGGCGGACCGGTTCATGTGATTCGGCACCAGCGGGTACTGGTCATCAAATTCGTCTTCGGTGAGTTCGATGAACGTCTCGCTCATACGCGGCCTCCTTTCTGCGAAGTAATCGGTCGCTCGAAAACCATGCAGGTATCGTGCAGACCGGGAATGAAGGACGAGCGATAGACCTTTCGCGAACTGCTGGCCCCGTGGCTGAACCGAATGATGTCGGTGCAACATTGCCGTAGTCCGGTGGCGAAGGCAAGCCGTTTCGTGTGCCAAGTGAGGGGAACGAAACCCTCGTCGCGGTCACAATAATCGCCCATGAGAATCGCCAGTTTGCCGCCCGGTTGGAGAGCCCGGGCACTATTGCGAATGAACTGGCCGTAACGACGGAGGAAGTGTTCCAGAGTCGGCGAACGCGATAAGTCGCGGGGATCATCCGCGTAAAGCTTCTGCCGCCAGTAGGCGGGATGGGACCAGATGAAGTCGAAAGTCTCTTCCATCGAGAAGTCCGTTGGATCGCAGGCATCAAAGCCCTGATGGATGTCCCACGAGAAGCAAGGGAGGCCGAGTTCCTCGCAGACATCACGACAAGTTCCCGATCCAGCCATCGGATCGCAAATGAGGGTCGGTCGAAAATACAGCAATAAATCCTTGATGAGATTGCCGCCACAGTTTCCGGGATAACTCCGGTCGCCATAGTCACCGGCTCGATGAAAGTGATACAGACTCGTCAAGTGCGGAACGGGGCTCCCGTTTTTTGGTGCCAACGGCAATCGTGCATACACGGGTGTCGATTTCTCGTTGAAGGTCTGCCCGGCGGTGCGAGTCGGGGTGATGTGCCTCACGCGGGCGGCATAGAAGGGATTGATCGCTGCGTTTGGATAGCTCATGGAAGTCTCCTTTCTTCGGTTTGTGAATCATTCAGTTCGGCGATGAAATGCTTGCCACCCACGCACAGGGCGTAGTGGAAGTCTTCGCCGTTGGCATCGCACCAGTGCATGGCGTCCGTGAGCAAATCGACAAGGATTTCCTGCCGACTATCGGTGCCGTAAGTCTCGATGACCTTCTCGAATGTTGCGGCGTGGCGTTCGTTATCCATTGCGACCTCCTATTCGCATGGCTCATGTGGGATCAGAACCTCGATATCGGCGTCTTCGGGAAACGGGAGGGTGCTGATGAGGTAGCCAATCCGGTTCACCAGGTGATAGCCGCTGATAACGTACTGGTTGTCGTCGTCGCCATCGACGAGAGTCCAGATCGTGTTGGGGTTCTGTCTTCGGACGAAATCCAGTTCCTCGCCATATGTTTCAAAGAGGCAACCGGGTCCGTCGCCGAAGGCCCAGCTTGCGTTGAGGTCGATGTGATTGGTTAGGAGCGGATACTGCTTGTCGAAGTCTTCTTCGGTCATCTTCGTCATGGGATTATTTTCCTTCCGTGTTGCGAGTTAATATTGTGAACGTAAATCTGAGCCGGTCTTGGAAGAATTTGACCTGCTCGGCAGTAAAGGATGGCGGCTCGCTGTCCATAATTGCGTCGAGCATGCCGTTCAACTGGCGAGCGAGGGACCGTTTCAGGTCGCTGAACCCTGCGTCATAGGCGGCATTCAACGCCTCTCGAACTGTCCATACGCTGACATCGTAGAAGTCGAGACGGTCCGAATTCCGACAATCGAGTGTCGGAATCTGAAGGTGCTTTTTGGCAATCTGGCTGAGTCGTTGTTTCCGATGGGTCATGTTGGACTCCCTTCCGTTGACACTTGAGCGAGGTAACCGCCGTAGGCTCTCCAGGTGAAGTCGCTGGTATTGACGACGACGATGCCCGCGTTGCCTGGGCTTTCTTCAATCAGGCATGTTTCATTCTCAAGATG
>JAIXVG010000089.1 GCA_027483145.1 Planctomyces sp. | reverse complement strand
TCGGCGAAATGGCTCCGCTCCACCCCGGTGGCCCATATCGTCGCAGCTCTTCCAGAAACTCAGGAGAGGGCATGCCGAATCGACGTCCCTTCAAAAAGCCCAGCAGCCACATGCCGTGGCGGGATAATGTAGAGCTTGAGTTGGCTCACAACTCGCCAATAGCATGAAAACCGTGACAGCGGTTTATCCCCGTCGTCGACTAGCACCCTAGTCGTCGTTAAAGAGCGCCTCCCAACCTCTCGTTGCGCTAGCAAACCGCGAAGTTTCACCGCTCATGTCTTCGATTCACCGCAAAAGCGGCTAAGATAGGGGCTGAAGTGAAGGCATGCAACCACGAAACACCCGCAACCAGGTATTCGTAAACTCTTGCCAGCCAGACGCTTCCACCAATTGCCCGGATTCGCCTCAACTGCTAGCCCGTTCGTATGTCAATTCCGAAAGTCGCCATCATCGGCCGCCCTAATGTGGGCAAAAGCTCTATTTTGAACTGGCTGGCCCACAAGCGTGTTTCCGTCGTCGACCCGATGGCAGGGGTCACTCGCGACCGTGTCAAATTCCTGATGCAGGTCGACGATCGCTATTTCGAGTTGATCGACACCGGCGGGATCGGCATCGTCGATCTCGATGACCTCAGCGAGGACGTCGAGCGACAAATCCAGATCGGGATCGATGAAGCCGATCTCATTTGCTTCGTCGTCGATGGAACAGCCGGGGTCACAGCACTCGACCAGCTTGTCAGTCAGCGCTTACGAAAAATCGACAAGCCCAAGCTGCTGGTCGTCAACAAATGCGACTCTCCCAAAACTGATGACGAAGTGGCCGTCTTCTTCGCGCTGGCTAATTCTCCGGTTGTTTTGACCAGTGTTAAAGGGAACCGGAATCGGGATCACCTCGTCGAAGCGATTCTCGAAAATCTTCCCCCACCGGACGAAACCGAAGCCGAAGACGGGGAAGTCAATTCCGCCACTCCGGAACTGAAGCTGGCGATTGTCGGGCGGCGTAACGTCGGCAAAAGCACCTTCATTAACGCTCTCGCCGAAACCGAGCGAATGATTGTCAGCGAGATCCCTGGCACGACACGCGACAGCGTCGATGTTCGCTTCACGCTCGACGAAAAATCGTTTATCGCCATCGATACTCCCGGTGTTCGCAAGCGCAAAAGCCTCGCCAACGATGTGGAGTGGTATGGCCTCGCCCGTGCCAAGCGCAGCATTCGCCGCGCCAACGTCGTGATGATGTTTTTCGACTGCACCCAAAAACTGTCCCGCGTTGATAAGCAGCTCGTCTCCGAAATCCTCGACTACAACAAGCCCTGCATTTTTGTCGTCAACAAATGGGACTTAGCTGGCGAACAAACAATGGAGGCCTGGAGTGAGTACCTGTTCAAAGCCTTCGCCAGTATGCGACACGTCCCCGTCGCCTTCATTACCGGCCAAACCGGCAAGAACGTGAAGAAGCTGATCAACCTGTCACAGTCAATCTACAAGCAGGCCCGGATGCGCATCTCGACTGGCGAACTCAATCGCGTGGTTCGCCGCGCCGTCGCCAACTGGCCCCATCCGCTGCGAAAGAACCGGACTCCGCGCATTCTGTTTGCCACGCAAGTCAGTGCCGAACCACCGACGATCGTCCTCAAATGCAACGATGCAACCCTGTTTGACGACAGTTGGAAGCGATATCTCCTGGGAGTGCTGAGAGAAGAGCTGCCGTTCAAGGAAGTCCCCATCAAGATCTACTACCGGTCGCGGGTACAGGTCGATCCCAACGCTCCCGGAGCCAGCAATGGCTCCAGAGATTTGTCTCTGGCAGAAATCGATCAGACCAATGACAGCTTCGAGTCCGACGATTTCGAAGCCGACTTCGACGATCCCGCTATCCCGGAAGGGACCGACTGGGACGACGAATGACCCCATCGCCCGAGGAGACCACACCAACAGGGCAGGGGACTCCAACCTCCTCTGCCGGCACACCCGCCTTGCATGTCGTCCTCTATCAGCCAGACATCCCCCAGAACACGGGTAATATTGGCCGAACCTGCGTCGCGGTCGGGGCCAAGTTATGGCTCGTCAGACCCTTGGGGTTCCTGCTCGATGAGAAGCACCTTCGTCGCGCGGGAATGGACTACTGGCCACTCCTCGATTACGAAGTCGTCGATCGACTCGACGATGTCTTTGCAAAGTTGCCCACTGCAACTGTCTGGCTGATCGAAAACCCCGCCCCGCAAACCATTTGGCAAGCCACTTTTCAGCGGGGTGATATCCTTCTATTCGGAAGCGAGTCGCGCGGCCTCCCCGCATCAATTGTCGACCGGTTCCGGTCGACCTGCCTGCAACTCCCCATGCGTCCGGAAGTTCGCAGCTTGAACCTCGCCAGCACCGTCAACACCGCCGTCTACGAAGCCATCCGCCAATGGGGCGCAATCCCGTAACCTGTTTCATATAAAACACTTACAATCCGAATCCGAAAACAACTCGGTCAATTGGCGAACAACCCAAGGGCTCCGAACGGGTTTGGCAACTCTTGCTTCCCAGAACCAAAACGGGAGACAAGCTCGAATCAGCACAACGACTACCTGTGGTTGACTTGCCGATCGCACCAGCGACAGCTATTCTTATCGATTCCCGGATTTTTGAGTCCCTCAACAGATTATGGCGACAGGAGTTAGTAAGGCATGGGCGTTAAGAAAACAGGTAAGGG
>JAIXVG010000298.1 GCA_027483145.1 Planctomyces sp. | reverse complement strand
TCATTGTTGACGCAAAAAGTGGTGTCTCGGGAGCGGGGCGAACGGCAAAACAAAACATCCTGTTTGCGGAGTGTAATGAAAGCCTCGCCGCTTACTCGGCTGGAGCGCATCGCCATCAGCCGGAGATCGAGCAAATCGTGGGGGATGCAGCAGGCCAGGCGGTCGATGTGCTGTTCGTCCCGCATTTGGTGCCGATGGATCGAGGGATTCTGGCGACGATCTACGCCACTCCGCGCACCGGGGTGGCCAAAAGCGAAGCTGAACTATTAGAGTTGATCAAGACCTACTACCAGTCATCGCCATTCATTCGAGTGACCAGCAAGTATCCCGCGACCAAGGACGTCAGCGGGACAAACTTCTGTGACATCTCAGTGCGAGTGGCCAAGGGTAAGATTATCGTCCTGTCGGCCCTGGATAACCTTATCAAGGGGGCTTCCGGGGTGGCCATTCAAAACTTCAATTTGATGTGCGGATACCCGGAGACAGCAGGCTTTCGAGAGTTTTTGGCTCGCTAGGCGGTTCGAGAATCGACTCCGAACCATCAGTGCAACTTGGCTGTCAGGACTGGGTACCACAAAAATGGCGGAAGATTTCCGTTAAACAAACATCACACCAGCAGTTGATCGATCGTCACATCAACACACCCTTCGAGATTCAAAAGGAATGACTTCGGATGGAGACAGTTTTTCAATTTCCGATGGGCTTCAAGGGGGCCGCACTTAATTGTGGCGTCAAGAGTGTTGAGTCGACCAAACTTGATCTGGCGCTTGTTGTCTCCGACCTCCCCTGCTCTGCTGCTGGCGTGTTCACAACCAATTTAGTTTGTGGTGCGCCTGTCAAGGTCTCGCGCAGCAGATTGCCGCAGGGGCAAGCGCGGGCTGTTGTGCTGAACTCGGGAAATTCGAACGCCTGTACGGGCGAACGCGGGATCGACGACGCGAAACAGATGACGGCGCTCGTTGCGGCTGAACTGGGGTGTGGAAGCAACGATATTCTTGTCTGCTCGACCGGGGTAATTGGTCGCTTCCTGCCAATGGACCGCATCGCTCCTGCCATCCCGGAAGTGGTGCAGCAGCTGGCCGAGACAACCGACGCGTTAGGGTTAGTTGCCAAAGCGATGATGACCACTGACACGGTCCCCAAGCTCTCGATGCGGCAGATCGTCCTGCATGGTCAAACTGTTACCGTGACCGGGGTTTGCAAAGGGGCTGCGATGATTGCACCGAACATGGCCACCATGCTGTCTGTGATCATGACCGACGCCAAACTGCTTCCGGCTGAATGCCACGCGATGCTCCCCTTGGCTGTTAATGACAGCTTCAATTGCATTAGTGTTGATGGGCACGAGAGCACCAGTGACTCCGTGATTCTGCTTGCGAACGGAGCCTCAGGCACAGGAATCGATTCTCCAACCGATCGAATGCAACTGCAGGCTGCCCTCAATGAGGTAGCCAGTGAGTTGGCGCAGAAAATCATTCACGATGCGGAAGGGGCAGACCACTTTATCCAGATTGATGTCTACGGCGCTCGCGATCGCCAGGAAGCGTTTCGAGTTGCGAAGTCGATTGCTGAAAGTCCGTTGGTAAAGACGGCAATTACCGGAGCCGATCCCAACTGGGGACGCATCGTATCGGCGGTTGGTTACGCAGGTGTGAGCCTGAAGGAAGAAGAAATTTCACTGAAGCTCAACGGGTACCTGCTCTACGAGAAAGGGGTACCGGTCGACTTCGACGCAGCGATTGTTTCCGGGACAATTCGTGACAACCGGGAAGTGAGTGTCGAACTGTACCTGGAAGTTGGCAGTCAGCACTTGCGATTCTGGACGGCTGACTTGACCAAAATGTATGTCGAGTTGAATGCTGACTATACGACTTGAACTGTCTGCTTAGGGCACGCCAAACCACTCGGCAGTTGTTGCCTGTTTTGGGCGGGCATCGCATGAGAGCTGGTGGCGATCGTGTAGCGTAAAATACCGGAGACTTGAAATGGGCCGGGGGACAGGGGCAAGGAAACCTGCGACGAAGTTTCCTCGTCTGCAAAAACAGCAACAGAAGAATCGACAGGCAGCAGCCAGTGTTGCCAGGAAAGCTGTCTCCAAGCCGTTCTTTCCTTCGCGACTACCAAAGCGTGCTGACTGATTCGCCACTTGACACCAGGCTGGCTGCGATTGAGGAGCAGCGCACGCCCTCTCGGGGACGCTGACAATCGCTGCGCGTCATTCGGGCTGCGGGCCGCTCGTTTCACTACCCCTGCGTAACACTATACGAACTTAACGGTTACGTCGTTCGGGTGCAGTATCGCACGCCGAACTTCTTCGCTGGAGGGCATTTGCTCTTCGCAGAACTTCACCCGAAACCATCGAAGCGGCAGTCTGGGCCGTAACTTGCGATTCAGGCCCCGCATAATCGTCAAAGTCTACCAACAATTGGCTTAGGTAAGCTGCGCCTGTCGTTCCGGCTCAGTTTCAAGGGGGGGTGAACGTTTCGCCGATTGACCGAGTACGGAGGCCGGACGGAGTGCTCTCCGATAGCAGAAGGATCGTGGCTACTGGCATACATCTGAGATTCACCTGGCGTTTCACCAAGCCCACGAGTGACCTTCCCCATGAAGCAGCCTTTTTTAATTGTTGCCCTGGGCCTGGCGTTGGCCCTTCCGGCCGGAGTCAGCGTGCTGGCTGGCGAACAGCGCGAAACTCCGCTCGTGAGAGCCGTGAAGCGTGTTGCACCCTCCGTTGTGAACATTCACACCGAGAAGAGTGCCCAAGAGCGAGACTCGGTCTTTACGGCCGGCAAAAGTCGCAAGATCAACGGGATGGGGACTGGCGTCGTTTTCGATGACCGGGGTTATGTCGTTACGAACTACCACGTCATCGCAGAAGTTGAGGTGATTCGCTGCTCGTTTGAAAACGGAAATGACTACGACGCACGGGTCGTTTCGTTTGATCGCGAACATGACCTGGCTGTTATTAAGCTCGATCCGTCCAAGTCGCTGACCGTCTGTCCGATGGGGACCTCTTCCGACCTGATGCTCGGGGAAACAGTAATCGCCCTTGGCAACGCCTACGGATACCGGCATACGATTACTTCGGGCATCGTCAGCGCTCTCGGCCGCGATGTTGAAGTGAACGATACACAGTCGTATCGCAACCTGATCCAAACTGACGCGAGTATTAACCCTGGCAACAGTGGTGGGCCGTTGATCAATCTGGACGGTGACGTGGTTGGGATTAACGTCGCAATTAGAGCAGGTGCTCAACGCATTGGGTTTGCCATTCCGATTGACGATGCTCGAAAGATTATTGCCCGGCTGATCAGCAGCGAACAGCTTTCACAAAGTTACCACGGGGTTGTAGCGAAAGATGTGAAATGTGGCCAAACCCGTCATCTACTGGTTGAGCAAGCCCTGCCCGATAGCCCCGCTGCGATGGCCGGGCTGAAGTCTGGGGACATTATCACCAAGATTGGCAACCTTGAAGTGGTTGACGGGGCCGATCTCGAACGGGCGATGCTCGGTCGAGCGATCGGCGAGAAAGTAGCCGTCAACGTTAAGCGTGGTGATACGACCGAAACGATCGACTTGAGCCTGGTTGCTTCGCCCCATGGTCGTTCAGCCATGGCGATGGAAGTTGTTGGTGGTCGAGCGACCAAAATTGATGATCCTGCCGCAGAGCAATATTGGAAGCTGTGGGGCCTGAAGCTGCAGCCTCTGCCAACTGCCCAACGTCAGCTAATTGGCAGTCGCTATCGTGGCGGTATGCGAGTGGTTGAAGTTCGGTCAGACAGTCCTGCTTCGCTCAATGGAATTTCGAAGGGGGACATTCTGGTTGGTCTGCATGACTGGGAAACGGTCAAGTTTGAAGATGTGAATTGGATTGTGAACAAGACGGCCGAGTTGAAGCTTCCTTCGGTGAAGTTTTTCATTGTGCGTGGGCAAGAGACTTTGTTCGGTCACTTGCAGGTGGCCTCTCGATAGCTGGCCGTACTGAATATCGAACAGCTCTACGCAACGATTCGCTCACAGCCACAACGCCACAATTCGATCCTGCTCTTGCTGGATTGAGCTGTGGCGTTCTGGCATTGGGGCAATGTTGCGGTCGCTGACGGCATTTTCCTAGGGCCTCATCATGAGCCGAATTGAATTCGACCTGATTGACTGGCTGCGGACTCAAGTGGCAAGTCGGAAAGAAGTGCCTCTGGGAATTGGCGACGATGGGGCGCTGCTTGAGTTAGCTCCGCATGCGGCTGTGGTTGTGACCGACATGCTATTGGATGGAGTGCATTTCGACCTTAAGACCGTTCCACCCTTTCTGGCGGGTCGCAAGGCGCTCGCAGTCAATCTGAGTGATATCGCTGCGATGGGAGCAGAGGCGGTCGCGGCCTTTGTATCGGTCGCCATACCCAAAGGTGCAGGCAGCAAGTTTGCCCATGAAGTTCACCAGGGAATCATGAACCTGGCGGCCCAGTACAACGTGGTCATCGCGGGTGGAGACACCAACTCATGGGTTGGTCCGTTTGCGGTCAATGTGGCTGTCGTCGGTCAAGTTGAAATAGGTCGCGAGTTTCGGCGCTCAGCCGGGAAGCCGGGAGATCTTCTCCTTGTGACTGGGGCCTTAGGGGGTTCAATTACAGGGAGACATTTGACGTTTGAACCATGTCTCAAAGAGGCAAGCTGGCTACAGTCGTGGGGACATGTCCATGCCGCGATCGATATCAGCGATGGCCTCGCAGCCGATCTCAATCATGTAGCGAAGGAGAGCGGCGTGCGGGCTGTTGTCGATGAATCGGCCATCCCGATTCATGCCGATGCAACAGGATCGACCCTGCCGGAACGGCAGGAACGGGCCGCGTCTGATGGCGAGGACTTTGAGCTATTGTTCAGTATTCCAGCTGACCGATGCGAGAGCCTGATTGGAAGTTGGCCCTTTTCCAG
>JAIXVG010000620.1 GCA_027483145.1 Planctomyces sp. | reverse complement strand
TTGCTGCTGCAGTTCTTTCATGCGAGCAGCCATCTGCTGCATGCGGCGCATAATAGGTTGTAATCGTTGTGTTCGGACACTGAGTTCTTCGCACAGGTTGGCGAGCTTACGTCGGCGAACGTTCATGCGTGCCCGAGCCGACTTGACGTCTTCGACCGTTGCAGTCGGGCTTTGCATCTTCTCGAAGTCGACAGAGTTCTCTTGGACCAAGCGTTCGATCGTAACCAAATTCAGTGGCATTCTACCAAGAATTTGTTCTTTGCGGACGTTTTCGGTTTCTGAAGTTCGCAAGGTTCGTTCAAACGGTAGTTCACCGCTGCGAACTTTGTTGATCGTTTCGACCACCATGCGGATGGCGAAATCGGATTCCATCATGGTACGGCGGAACCAACGACGGGTCATTTCAATCTGCTTGGCGAGATAGATTTCTTTCTCGCGGGTAAGCAAGGGGATGTTGCCCATCTGGCTCAAGTACATGCGAATGGGATCGCGTGACGAGCCAGTTGGTTCTGCCTCGAGCATTTCGGCAGGAATGTTGTTTTCGGCCAGGGAAGGCTCGTTGGGGTCGACCTCATCGACCACTTCGAGGCCCCAGTCTTCCATCGCAATGATCAACTCATCAACGGTGCGGGGATCTCCCCCTTCATCGTCAATGTAGTCGTCAACCTGACGGAAGGTGACATAGCCGCGAACTTTAGCGGCTTCCAGAAGAGCCTTTAACTGAGCATTAAATCGATACATAACCCCCATCCTTCCTTAGAAGCTTGCTTAGCTTCCACATCCGTGCGAAGAATTCAGCAGTTCAACCCGAAAGCCTGATCGTGCGTTGCAGCCGCAGCGTTTACTGCGAAACGAGCAAAGAACGAAACAAAAATCCAAAAGGACGAAACAAAAAACGACGTGATCTAGAACACTAGCCCATTCTTGGCGCTGATCGCTCCGATATGTCGGGGATCAGCGTCACTTCGTTCAATGCTGTGGCGAACTTATCGCCAACGCAAACTTATCCGGATACGGAAGCGATTTTCCGATCCAAATTCGTTGTTGTGTGTTGAGTTGCGGCTGCAAGCAGCAAACCTCCCCGGAGGGGACGCAAATACAACAAATCACAAACTTACCCTAAAACATCAGGTCGGCCTGGTGACTAGCTTGACTCTTGTGATCAGTGGTGAAACTCCGAGAACGGAGTGATCACCGAACGCTGACCAATGTGGAAGCAGTTCCAAAACAGCCGACCATGCACACCTCACAAAGTGTCACTGAGTAATCGCCTCAAAAAAGAGGGACGACTAAACAGATCGAACGGGGTTGTCGCCGCTGATTGCCGGCCGCACCCCACGCGTTCGCACATGCCGACTTGTCTCAATCGCGTGGAAGTGGCCGTAAAAGGCCCCAACCAACTTTCGAGCCGACTCATTATTAAATGGAGTCGTTTCTATCGGCGTGCAATTAAATCCATTACCGACGCACTCACTGGCCATCCTTGTCCTCCGTGCGTTTGAACACCCTCTGTTTCCCAGAGGCCCCTCCGTGTCATTTAGGTCGCTATGGCTCAACAAGGGAACCAAGCGTTGCCGCAAAGCCGTCGCCCCGGTGAACTCCATCTCCCGGCGATCGCTGCGGCAGTATCCTACCGCTCTTCACGCGTTTCTCGTCAAAAATTTTCTGCTTTTTTGATTTTTTTCAAAAATTCTTTGAAGTCAGTCTTCCAAGAATCGAGGAAGTCATTCCGAGAGTTGCCTTAGGTTCAAGAAAAGAGACCTCTGAAAAGTGAACGTTTGCTGTACGAAGTGGAAAAAAGTGATCTCGTGTGTGGTCTTGTTTCAGGGAGCGTGTTGTGAGGTCTGGCTGTCGTGAGGGAAGTGCTGCGATGAGCTTGGCCGGGCCAGGGTCTTGCGAAGGAGTGTGGGCTGAGTTGACGGCTTGTTGTGCTTCCGATTGTTGGATGAGATGGAAACTGCCTGTCGGACGTGCCGTGAATCCGAGTCCTTTTGTTTCTGAGGTGGTGCTGGCACAATATCAACCAAGGCTTTCTTCCGGCAGCGGAGGAGCGATAACAACACTACTTCGATTTTGCGAAGGTCTCGGTCGTCAATGAGCGAACAGTACATTTTCAGCATGGAGGACCTGCGGAAGTTCCACGATAAGAAGGAGGTTCTGAAGGGGGTCTGGCTGTCGTTCTATCCTGGAGCCAAGATTGGGGTGCTGGGCCCTAACGGCTCGGGGAAAAGTACGCTGCTGAAGATTATGGCGGGGATCGACAAGGACTTTATGGGAACCGCCCGGCTGACGTCGGGTTTTACGGTTGGCTATGTTCCCCAGGAGCCAGTGCTTGATCCGACGCATACGGTACGGGAAGAGCTGGACCTGGCTGTGGCTGACAAGCGGAAGCTGTTAGTTCGGTATGAAGAGCTGAACGCCAAGTTTGGTGAAGACCTTTCTCCTGATGAGATGGACAAGGTTCTGGACGAGCATGGCAAGATTCAAGAGCTGATTGAGGCCCAGAACCTGTGGGATCTGGATCGTGAATTGAACATTGCAGCCGACGCGATGCGGCTGGCTCCGATGGAAACGCTCGTTGGCCCATTATCTGGTGGGGAACGTCGCCGAATTGCCTTATGCAAAATATTGTTGCAGCAACCCGATATGCTGCTGCTAGATGAGCCGACCAACCACCTTGATGCTGAATCGGTGAGCTGGCTCGAACGACATCTGCATGACTATAAGGGGACCGTCGTGGCAGTGACCCACGACCGGTACTTCCTTGATAACTCGTGCCAGTGGATTCTGGAGCTTGATCAGGGACGGGGCATCCCCTGGGAGGGGAATTATTCGTCTTGGCTGGAGCAGAAACAAGAGCGGCTGCGTAAAGAAGAAAAGCAGACAACCGTTCGTCAGAAGACGCTCGAAAAGGAACTGGAGTGGGTTCGGATGTCCCCGAAGGCACGGCAGGCCAAGAGCAAGGCGCGATTGTCGGCTTACGAGAAACTGCTGGCTGAAGAACAGGAAAGCCGGGATGATGTGATTGAACTCAAGATTCCGCCCGGACCTCGGCTGGGGGACCAGGTGGTTGAGTTCAAGAATGTCAAAAAGGCGTTTGGTGACAAACTGCTGATGGATGGCCTGTCGTTTCGGTTACCACCTGCAGGGATTGTGGGGGTCATTGGGCCGAACGGGGCTGGTAAGACGACTTTGTTCCGCATGATTGTCGGAGAGAGCAAGCCCGACACGGGAGACGTAACAGTTGGCAATACCGTGAAAGCAGCTTATGTCGAGCAGAATCGCGAGTCGCTCGACGGGGAGAAAACGGTTTACGAAAATATTTCTGGTGGAAACGATAACCTCAAGTATGGCGATGTGCTGATTAACTCACGGGCGTACTGCGGGAAGTTCAACTTCAAAGGTCCCGATCAACAAAAGCAGGTGAAGTTTCTCTCGGGGGGGGAACGGAATCGGCTGTTGCTAGCCAAGACGTTGACCGTTGGGGGCAATGTGTTGCTGCTGGACGAAACGACGAACGACCTTGATGTTGATACGCTGCGAGCACTCGAAGAAGGGCTGCTCAACTTTAGCGGGTGTGCGGTGGTGATTAGCCACGACCGGTGGTTCCTCGATCGGGTGGCGACCCATATTCTGGCGTTCGAAGGGGAAAGCCAGATTGTGTGGCACGAAGGGAATTACCAAAGTTACGAAGCGATTCGGAAGCAGCGGTTGGGGGCTGAAGCCGATCAGCCGACGCGGTTGCGGTACAAGAAGCTGACCTAGGAGAAGCCTTCAAAATCGGTTGGACGTTTCAATCGAGGTAATGATCCACCCAATTCGACGTTGAAGATTGGGGCAAAGTGGCTGGAATTACGGCGTTTCAGCTTCTGATGAGAATATCCAGACCACTAGTGTGGCTGGCTCGGCGTGGATTTGAAGACTTGGCCTTAGAAATGGGTCATGTTCGCGACGGTTTTCCTATTTGACAGGCTGATTCTCCATGGTTGAAGTGCAGCGAATGAGAAGTGCGAAGAACGTGCTGGGGACGAACCTCGAAGAATGTGGGAGGGATCCGCTGACCGGGTTTTATCGAGACGGTTGCTGCAACACTGGACCACAAGACTCGGGGCTGCATCTGGTTTGCGCCGAGATGACTGATGAGTTCCTGGAGTTTACGAAGTCACTGGGGAATGACCTGGTAACGCCGCACTCTCCGTGGGGCTTTCCGGGACTAAAGCCAGGGGACCGCTGGTGCCTGTGCGTCACGCGGTGGAAGGAGGCGCTCGATGCGGGGTGTGCCCCCAAGGTAAACCTTGCGGCAACGCATATGTCGACCCTGGAGTTTGTCTCGCTGGAAGATTTGCAGGCGCACTCGGTGTGAGGAAGGCCTTTGGGTCTGCAATGCTTTGACGCTGGCTACTTGATCGCAAGGATCGCGTCGATTGGAACCGGGCATCGGCAGCCCTGGACTTGTTTAAAGCCGACTTGTGCCAGCAATTGGCTGTATTCTGATAGCGTTCGCTCGCGACCTTCGGTACAGACGAGCATGTTCAGGTCTTGCATCTGTGCCCAGCGTGGGCCGGTTTTGTCTTCGCTGAGCATTTTTTCGGCAATGAGGAGGCCTCCGCCGCTGGGGAGTGCGTCATAGATGCGGGTGAGGAGCGTTAATCCTTTCTCGGTCGTCCAGTCGTGCAAGATGCGGCCAAGAGCGTACAAGTCAGCCGGGGGAAGTGG
>JAIXVG010000009.1 GCA_027483145.1 Planctomyces sp. | reverse complement strand
GGTATGCGTAGAACTCTTGATCGGGTTCAACGCAGATGTAACTGGCGTTCGGGTTCTGCTCGACCATCAGGGCGAGCGTATCGCCGCAGTTGGCCCCGACATCGATGATGGTAGCTTCAGGCCCGATCGAACCTGCCAATAAGGGCAAAAACCGATCATACTTGGGGTGCTGCCGCCGATAAACGGGGAGCATATGCTCTGCAGGGAGTTGAATCGAGAATCGGTCAAATTGAATGACCGACTTGATTCCAAAGCACTTCTTGATTGGACGGGTGAGTCGCTCAACCCTTCGCGCTAATCGACCGGCGGTCACGGCGCCAGCGGTGCGATTGCCTGAAGCCATGATTCCCTCCCTGGAGACAGCACTTTGGGCCTCGACGAAACCGCTAAATTCCCGGCTGCGTCGGATCACTGAGTCACAGCCAAGGTCAGCCTGATGCTGCACCCCAGACTTCATCCACGTACTAACCAAAACAGCACCGATGCAGACCGCACTCCAGTGCAGCCTGCATCGGCCAGTTACCTCGCAGCCACCAGCTTTGTCCTAGAACGAGCCGGAGGCAAACTTGAGCAAGCCGCCGGAAGGCTTGTCGGCCATATCACGACCGACGCCAAACACAGTGACCAGCATGTTTCCTTCTTTGTCGAAGGCGATGGCCGTTGGCCGATCGAGGCCGATGATCTTGCGGGGCTTCACTTCTTCCCCTTCGATCACCAACTCAAAAACGCCCCCCTGGCTTGGATCGACCCACGCAAAGTCGGTTGCATACAACTTGCCCGTTGGACCGTACGCCAGACCCGTCAGGTCATGCAGGCCGGTCTTCAGGCTGCGAATCAGCTTTCCATCAGCCGGGTTGTAGAACGTCAGCAAAGAGTCGCCTGGCGCGTTGACTTCACCCATCTGACCAACAACTAACTCCTTACCATCTGGCGTCGTTGTAATGGGGACCGGCGCATCGACTTGCACTGCTTCTTTTGTCGCCAGCGAAGGAACAAGTGGACCCGGCTTGCCATCGGCAATGGTCGACTTGGCGATCCAGCCCTTGGTGTCATCTCCGTTGGCCGTCACAAAAATCGCATCGTTGTGAACCACAACGCCGTAGAAGTTTCCTTCGCCCTTAGGGCTTAGCTCGCCTGGAGCGATAGGGCCAAGTGTAAACTCGGCGTCAACTTCTTTACGAGGAGGTCCGGGGAGTTTGTCTTCGATTTTGTAGATGCGAACAACTTCTTCTCCATCAGGTCGGCTGCCGTCCGCGACGATCAGCCGATCGGTCCCCCACAGGCAGCAGCCGAGTGGTCCGATATTGTACTTGGGTCCTTTGCCATAAATGTCTGTTCCGAAGCCTTCGACTTCAAGGTAAACCTTGGTCGGCTTTCCGGGGACAGTGCGAAACACACCTTGTCGCGAGACAACAAAGATGTGCCCCGTTCCCGGATGGACAGCGATCCCCGAAGGATTATCGAGGTGAATCACCAGCTCTTTTGCTTTGGGGGGTTCAGCCGGGGCAGCCACCGCGGGGGTAGGCTCAGTAGAAGGCTTCGTTTCTGCAGCTGGTGTTTCTGCGGGCTTGGCGGCTGGCTCAGCAGCCGGAGTTTCAGGCTTGGCCTCGGCTGCTGGAGTTTCAGCGGCTGGGGTCTCGGTTGCGGGGGTTTCTGCTGGTTTTGTTTCGGTCACTGCCGAATCAGCCGCAGCTTCGTCAGCCGCGTTCGCAGAAGCACCGACACCGGGGAGCAAACCATTGCTCGCCGCACCCATCAAGCCCAATCCACACACCAGGAGCAAAGCCGCTTTGGTACCAACCTGGTACCACGCCGAAAGTGCACGTTGCATCGTTCAAGTTTCCTTTGTCACGGTCAGAACGCAAAGCAGCCAACCATTCCCCATCATCCAGCCAAGTCTTCAAGCAAGACTCTCATTCGAAGACCTCACTCGGGTGAAAGGGTCACCAGTGAGATTTTCGTAACCGAGAGGCCTCCCTTTGCCGGAATGCTCCGAAAGTCTTGCCTTCGCAGGTAACGTGGGCCAAGGTGGCAAACATCGTCTTTAAAAGTTTACCCGATTCGACCCGGTGGTTGGAGTCTGCGGGGTAAAAGGGTTGGGCTAGACCTCAATCGCTACCACCTGTTTCTGGAGCAAACCACGCGACTGGTCGCCAAAAATAGCTTTGGCGACAGCCCCGGGCTTGGCAACTTACCCTCGGCAACCGTTACGGCAGCACTGGAGCGGTGTGGGCTGGGTAGCTCTCGCTCGACAATCCTTCGACCATAAACTTGACCAGGTCTGCCATTTCGTCGGCAGTCAAATTCAGCGGGGTAACTTCTTCATCGAGGAACTCGTTGGGTGTTCCCCCTTTGTTGTAATGCTCAACCACTGCTTCTAACGTGGCCAGTCCCCCTTCGTGCATATACGGAGCCGACCTGGCCACTTCACGCAGGGTTGGGGTCTTGAAGCTTCCCTTATCGCCAGCCAGCTTGCTTACTTCTGCCCGGCCGATGTCGCTTCCATCGCCATACCCAATGTTATGGAATGCGTTGTCAGTAAAGTTGGGGCCACTATGACATGCACTACAATTGGCTTTGCCAAAGAAGAGCTTCATCCCCCGCTGAGCCGACTCAGACAGAGCCTCTTTATTTCCCGCAACAAACTTATCGTAGGGAGCATCGGTCGAGATCACCGTCCGCTCATAGGCAGCAATCGCCTTCGCGATACCGTCAGGCGTGACATCGGTTCCAAAGACCTCCTGAAACTGCTTCTTGTATCCAGCGATCGCATTAAGCTTCGGGATCAGTTTCTCCAGCGGCATGTTCATTTCAATCGGGTTCTGAATCGGGCCTAGTGCCTGATCCTCAAGCGTTTTGGCCCGGCCGTCCCAAAACTGAAAGTCCTGATAAGCCGTGTTGATCACCGTTGGAGTATTGCGCCCACCCGCTTTTCCTTCGGTCCCCACAGCAAACGCTTCGCCATTGCTGTACCCCTTGGCTGGATCGTGACAAGTCGCACACGAGAGTTGGTCGTTAGCAGAAAGCCGCCCGTCAAAATAAAGCTGCTTCCCCAGCGACACCTTCGCATCGGTTAGCGGGTTGTCCTTGGGAACGGGAACCGCTGGCAGCTTCGTCACTTTCTCAGCCGCGAGCGCACTGTTCGAAAGTGAAAAGTCCCCAGCCACCGACAACATCCCGAACGAACACAAGCCCAGTGAAAACAGCTTCCGCCAGGCGAAGCCAATAATGGCGGTCGATTTTTCCATCCGCTGCCTGGTTGGTTGGGATTGTTCAGCAGTCAACTTTGAAAAGACCATCGACAGTGCTCCACTTAAGGAAATAGAAGTTGTGAATGACAAGCGACTTCGACCAGCCCCCCGGGGCAAATGGATCGAACTCGTGTTGTGCTCATGATCCACTTTTAAGTTCAGGGTCGTCGCCAGTAATGCTTCCTGCAGTCTGGCGAGATTCCGAAGCGAGGACAATCTTGGCGGCCGAAAACTTTCCGCACCAGAATTGTTAAGCCGTGCGGGTTGGTTTCAAGATCGGGTCCCAGCCGTTTCTGGGTTGATCAGCGTTTTTTCACCAGAAACTCGGTCCGTCAGTTGGCTTCGTACCCCCAAAATCGGCCCAGTCTGCGGCGGAAGCTGGGTTGAAAAATCGAAACCACCCGCAATGGCAAGATCAGCTAGACGCTCCCCTCTTTCAGCAGGAAAACCGCCTCGACTTCCACAGCGATGTTGCTGGGTAGGGCAGCCAGGCCGACCGCACTGCGTGCCCCTTTCCCGTTCGCCTCTCCAAAGACTTCAACCATCAGGTTGCTGAACCCGTTGATGACTTGGGGGTGGTGCAGAAAGTCGGGCATCGAATTGACCATCCCCAGCACCTTCACCAGCCGATCGATGCGGTTTAAGTCACCCAGTTCTCGCTTGAGTGTCGCCAGCATCGTTAGGCCGACCGACCGGGCTGCGAGGTAAGCCTCTTTCTCGTTCAGGTTGAGGCCCACTTTGCCCGTCACCAGCGAGCCATCGGGCAACACCGGCCCATGCCCCGAGACATACAACCAGCGCCCCTCCTGCACCACGGGAACATACACCCCCCCTGGAAGTGGGGCAGGAGGCAAGACCAGTCCAAGCTCAAGAATGCGGGCTTCGATATCCATGCAAGTCTACTTCAAGTGAAACGGTGAAATCGCGCTGACGTCTCCCCTCCACGTCAGACCCTTTGATCGAGTCATCCAGCCAACCAGGAATTGAACCACAATCGAGCCTGAGAATCGAGTTTGATTTGACAATTGGCCGGCGAACCAGCCAACCCGGTCGAACGCTCAGCTCCCAGCGAAGGCCCGCACAGTTCCAACGCCAACCAAAACTTCCCCGGCTGGGTGGCATGCTTGTCCTTGGACAAGCATGGTATTCGGGCATGCTGTGAACATCGTATGAACAGCGATTCTTGGCAGGCAGGCCCGGACGTTGCTTTGAATGACTGGGTTGCAGGGCAACAAGAAGCCTAAAGAATAGCAGGGTGATTCAGAGACTCGTCGCATGAGCCTGCTCTGTCGAGTTGATGATGCCCTGTTTGGTCAGTTCATTGCATTCTTTTGTTGCCACCATCTTCGACTTCTGGACTAAGATTGACCCAGAAACAGACCAACCCAAGCACACTCGGTCTGGAGTCTTGAATAAGAACTCCAGAAGCTCGATGCCCACGTAAACAAGTCACTGCCCGGGGGGAGTAAGACTTGGACAGAAAGACATGTCACTGAAGTCCTTCTTGTTCCCGCGTCACCCGGACGCTCACAGCGGGGTGTGGGCCACTCCGCGGTATCTTCAATCTCTGCGGTATCCGTTTTTGACAAGGCCGCTTTCAGTTACTTCGCGAGACTAGAACTCGCCTAGTGCACCTTGTGTTTCGCCAGTGTTTATATTGATCGTGAATGAAGTGAAGTCCTCTGACCTAAAATCCCAATAACGGCCAAGTACTGCTTCCGATTGGACGGAGTTCACTTCCAAGCTATCAAACGAAACTCGACCTGATGACCACTGGAGTCCTGCGTTTCCGTAACACATCAATGAAGTGTGGGACACCAGAACGATGCGACAACCACAATCAACATCAAATGTCTGCAAAATCGGAAACAGCGGGCATTGCTTAAACGCAAGCTTGGAGCCACGTAAAATCTCATACCCTTGACCCCGAGAAACAACCAACAGGCCATCGATATCCTTCATCTCAAAAATGACACTCGGGCAGTCTTGAGAATAATTGCCGAACGGAAATATCCCAATCCATTCGTCAGCTAGTCCAGGATGAAAGGCGATGATCATCCCATCATTTCCACCTTCTCTTGTTGCATTCGGGAAGTATAGAACCGGAACTCTACAGGGCTGCGGTAACTCGGACAGTGTTATCCAATCCGCTTTGCTATTCATCGATACGTGCCTTGAATTGCTGCTATAGGTGAAGTCCCAAGATTAATCGGGAAGGAAGAATCGGTGGATGATAACCTCAATACCTCCGGAAGTTGAAAGGCGAACACCGATCTCGTAGGTCCCGTCCCTTCCACTGAGGTTGCCGCTCAGTCGATACGTTATGCTACCGTTCGTCATGTCCAGCTTTGGCAGGGTCACCCGAACGTTGCTTTGCACGTCTGGGTTGCAGTGCCGTAGGGTGGGTGAAGCGACATCAGGAGTGTAACCCACCGTCACGTTTGACGTGAATTTCAAATCGTCCCGGACACGGGCTTTCGGATTCTTCCGGGATTCGACCTGCGAATGTTATGCTCTCGAGATGAGCAGCTATCGGCGTTTTCGAGAGGGACGTATCTATTTCTTCACGGTGGTAACGGCCGCTCGGGCCAAGATTCTTACAACGGAACTGGCCCGCGATTGTTTGCGCAAATCGCTCGCCGCTGTCCGCCGCGAGTATCCATTTGAGATCATTGCATTCGCCCTTCTGCCGGACCACTTGCACACCGTTTGGACTTTGCCAGCGGGCGACTCCGATTACTCGACGCGTTGGAAACTGATCAAATCGCGATTCACCAGCGCTTGGCTGAAGGCTGGCGGTCCAGTGCAAGCCACGTCGTTCAGCCGGAAGCAAAAAGGGGAGCACGGTGTTTGGCAACGACGATTCTTCGAACACACCTGCCGCGACGAAGCCGACCTCAAACGCTGCGTCGACTACATCCACGTCAATCCCCTCAAGCACGGCTTGGTCGAGCGGGTTTGTGATTGGCCTTGGTCGTCGTTTCACCGATTCGTCCGGGAAGGCGAATACCCCTTGAACTGGGGCAACGCTGCCAATTGGTACGGGGACGAATTCCGGCATTTTGAGTGAAACGTTTGTGAAAACAATCTCCACCGTGGCGGTGGGTTACGCTCCTAAAGTCGCTTCACCCACCCTACGTCACTTCACCCACCCTACGTCACTTCCTTGCAGCAGCGAAATCACCAGAAATCGAGTCGTTTGTCCCAAGGTTCAAAGGCCGACCGAGTTTCGGAATTGATTGCATTTGAGTTTTGGAAACAACTTCTCAGCTACGGCGTAACAGGCGAGAACTGTTCGATACTCTTCAATTCACTTGATTCAGCCGAAATCGAAATTCGGACCGAACGTCGGTCGGGTGAAACGACGACTCCGGCGTTCACTCGTTCCCCGGAAGTAACCCCTTGGATCACTGTGCCGACTGGTGCAGCCTGACCGGGTCTCCCTCCTGCAGGGGGCTGGCGATGAATCGTCCCTTGCTTCGGAAGCTTGCTGACAAACTCCCCCGGAGCCGCTGGCTGGTCGAGCGCAGGAAATGACCCGTTAACGATTGGCACCGGAACCCACACTCCGGCCACACGTCGCCCCTGTTTCACTTCAATTTCAAGTCGAGCATCATCTCGACCAATCTCGACCGATTGACGAGTCGTTCTTGCCTCGGGCGTCCCTTGACCTTCAACAATCGTCAGCGTCACTCGTTTCCCAACGATGTTCCCCCACACATGACGAACTCGAACGGTATAGGTCCCGTTATGAGCCGTCGGGCAGACATACAGCTCGTGACAATTGGCGGCTGCAGGACCAAACCCATCGTAGGGATGAATCCCCCCGCCCGCGGTCTGCCGATTCTCAGACGAACAAGTCTCTCCGGTTGGTTCATCAACCAGAAGATCGATGTCCCCCACTCCACTCCATTCGGCTTTGATGACGAGATCGTAGACTTGCGACTCGGCCACGGCTGTGGCTAGCTTTGACCACTTCTCCGACTCGCCTGCTTTCTTGAACGCAGCCTCGGCCCCGGCTATCGCGGCTTCTGTTTGTCGGATGACCGATTGGCGATCTCGACCCCACGCGGTGGCATAAACGCCGGGTGCAGCCCAAAGCAGGTCATCGTACTTTCTGCTTCGATCGCAAACTTGGACCGCAATTATGTACCCATCGCTGCGACCTGGCTCGAGTTCTGACGCATACTTGTAAAGACCTAAGGCCCGTTCGGCTCGGCCGACCCGCGCCAGGTAAGATCCCAGAAACAACAGGGACCGCGCATCTTGGACAGACAGGTCAGAGCTTGAAAGAAGTGCCCGCTCGACATCAGCCTTCGATCGGCCAGAAAGCTCCATCGATAAGGCCAGCACTTCATACATCCAGGGGGCAGAGACGCCGTTGCGGATGGCCGTCTCGATGAGCGCGACAATCTCGGCATGCTGTCCCGTTTCGACCAGGTCACTAACCAGTTCCCGAACTGCCTCGGCCGTCGGCTTCTGAGACGCAAACAGGGCATTCCAGTCTTGCGAAGGAGGCGCCGCTTCCTGCTTTCGCGGGTTCTTTTCGGCGGGCTTTGGCTGGTAGGCCACCAAAAGAAAATCGGCGGGCCGAGCGATTCCCGCCCGGCCACGCCGATCAATTTCTTCGACTAGAGTTTCACTAACTTGCTTAACCTTCCCCGCTTGCGGGCTGGTTAGCGGCTCAGTCGTTTTTTTTTACGCCGTCCACAGCTTGAGGCTGAGCGACTGGCTGAGCTTGGGCTGGCAACGTGATGTGCTGAGCAGGTTCCGGCGGCAGGCTGAAGAAGCCGCCACCACCACCTTGGCCACCGCCACCGAACCCACCGCCACCCTGCTGGCCACCGCCGAACCCGCCACCACCCTGGCCACCGCCACCAATTCCACCCCCTAAGCCACCGGTGGAGCCAAGCTGCGTGATGGGAATGACCAGGTCTGCAACCGGATAGACACGAGTCGTCAAGGCTTCGTCTGCTTTGGCGATGGTCGTGATCTTCATGACTTCATCTTCGAAGATGTAAGTCAGCCCCAGCGGGGTCAACATCAGTCGCAAGACGCTCCGCAGAGTCACACCGGAAAGGCTCAAATTGATTGGAGTATCAGTGGCCACCCCTTCTTCTGAGATGGCTGCGTTATCGATGTAGATTTCAATCTTGTGCAGGTCTTCGATGAACGTAATCGCATCGGTCAGCGACGTGTCAGCGAAGTCGACTTCGGTGGGGGATGCCAACTGGGCTTGAATCCGCGCTTCAGTTGGGCTGTTCCGACGCAAGTCGACCGACTTGTACTTGGCCCGCCGTTCGGTCAACGCCTTCCAGACCTGCGGAGATGGGAACCGAATCGGTGGTTCATCCGGGAATGGAACGTGCGACAGTTCAACTTGATGGAGGGTTTCCAGAAACTCATCAGCCCGCAGTGCTCTCAAGCGGAACGAACGGCGGAGCTGGGTAGCTGCTTCAGCGTTAAACCGAGCAGCGGCTGAAGTCCCGTCGCCAGGTCTTAAGTTGATGGCGACGTTGGCAACCTGCTCTGCTTCTTCGAAGGCAGGGTCATCACCATGCCAGCCTTGTGACATGAGAGACCGAACACGTTCAATCAGGCTATTGAGCCGCTCTTCATCGAGGAGCGCTTGTTCGACCAGTCGCTTCTGAGCTTCGAGCTGTGATGTTCGTTCCAGGCTGCGGATTCGGTCCTGAGTATCCTTCTCGATGCGGTTCGAGAGGGTGAGCAGTTCCCCTTCGAGCAGCTTTTCCAGCTTGATGCGGTCTTGTGGATCAATATCAACAGCAGCCCGCACGGTAGCGAGAGTTCGCTTGAGCTCATCGATCCCTGCCGCTGCATCGGACGAAGCGCGAGAAGCCTGAACTGCTGCACTGACTTGTTGACGCAGCTTTTCGGTAATGACTCGAATCAACTGCTCCCGTTCAAGCAACAGGCTGGCACCCGGCTTGGCTTCGGCTTGAGCTTCGATCGAGTCATCAGCCACCATTTCTTCTTCTGCTGCTTCGTCGTCAACCTGGCTAACTGGTCGGGCAACGATGCGTGCGCGGCTTCCTAACCAGCCTTCAATTTTGTCGTTGGTAGGGTCGAGTTGCCGCAAGGCCCCTGCAACCTGGCTCAGGCGTTGAGCGTCTCGGCTGAGAGCTGCGTCTTCACCCTGCAGTACCAGTTGGCTGACGCGAGCGTCGAACTCATCCGCGGCCAGACCGACAAAGCTCATCCCGGCTAATGCATTGGAGATACCGCGACTAGCTCGCGCCCGCTCGACCAAGGCAGGCAAGAAGGCAAATGTTCGCCCCCCTGCAACGTCGGCGGTTGGGAACTCAAGTTGTTGATCGCCTGCGACATACTTGGCGACTGCATCACTTGCCAGTTGGCCACTTCCTAAATAGATCGTCTCACGATCGCTTCGTAGCGGAAGGGCCTCGGCTGGGAACAGCTCGGCGGTGACGTTTTGAAGTTCGATAGCGCTACCAAACAACGGCTGCTCGTGAGTGGCGTTAGCCAGAATCTCGGCTCGCTGAGCAATCGCTTTAGCAGCCTGAGCGACATCTGTTGATTGGACTTCGAGGAGACAGAACCCGCCGGTCTGCTGGGCCAGTAAGCCCAACAACATCGGGTTCAAACCAGGACCAACTCCGTAGCTATGAACTGGAGCCTGACGATCGCGAAGTGGGGCACACAGGCTGGCGACCTTTTCTGCAGAGAGATAGCCAGCGCTATTGACGCCGTCTCCTACGTAGGTGACGGCCACATCACCCGAAACTGGGAACTGAGCGACGGCGGCTTCTAGGGCGGCTGCCAGGTTTGACGTTCCCAGTGGAACCCGGTTTTGCAACGCAGTGAGACCGGCCTTGGCAGCGCTCGAATCGGCGGCCACGAAGCCTGAGGTCAGCGGGGTGGGATTGACATCGACCGCGACAAGTTGAACTGTGTCACCATCTGGCAGCTTGGCCAAAAACTGTTCGACGAAGCTCAGTGCTTCAACGCGATATGATCCAATCTGACTGGCTGAGGTGTCGACCAACAGGATGTGGGCGACAGGACCGGCGATTGGCCGAGCACTGGGGGCCTTGAGGGCAATGGCAAAGTAATGCTCGTGACCGGGGACTGCTTGCACCATGAGGGGAGCAGCAGGCTGTCTTAGCGGCTCTCCTGCGATTCCAATGGTTGGTCCCAAGGCGACTACGGCTCCTGCGAGCCAGTGCTTGTATCTGCGAACAAACGTCATGGGCATGCCACGTTTCCCGATGAAATTCAGTGGTCGATAAACTGGAATGCGTTTAGTTGTTTCATCGAATCAGCCCCTTAATCTGCCGGCTCTAACGCCCAACTGGCCAGGGGTGGAAACCAAAGAAACTCAAAACGACTGAAAGTTAATACTCGACCTGATCCATGGTCGCGGTCTGCAGCCCTGTGGCCACAGTTGCGTCCTACTGTTACCGCATCAATGGGGCGGCAACGATCTGAAATGGGACTCTCTCAAAAACTGATACGCGGTTTTTCTCCACGTAGTTTACCCGGCCTGTCGCCGGGGATAGTAGAGGATTCCTGACGAAATCCCTCAGAAACCGGTAAACGTTTCTGAAGCACTTTCGACGCAAATTCATCAGAAATCTTCGGAAGCCGATTGCGGGTTGGCTGTGGTTCGATTGTGCCGACGGTACTGGCATTTCATACCGATAGCCTGCACCGCAAACGGTTTACCAATGTAACGATCGGAACTTTCTCTCGCGGACAATATGTTCGACCAGGCCGACGGCCGGGGATACCCAACTGGTGCAATTGCAACAACGGTCAGTTATTCGCTGGCCGTCATAAAGCGTTTGGGTAGGGGTATCGAATGAGTCGATTGATCGGGTTGTGACGCGGCCTGTTACTGATGGACCGGGGCGAATGGTGATTATTCCTGTTTTTGGTCCTTCTTGGTTTCTCCCAGAACCAATTGCCGCATCAGTTCAGCCTTTTTGAGGCGGGAGACCGAATACATGCGAATGACCTTGTTTTTGTAGGTGAGCCGCCCTTCTTCGTCGGTGGCCAGGAAGCCCTTGATCTCGTCGCTGGCGTCGCCTGCGTAGAGCGATGCAAAGGTGTAAGGGTCGACGCCGCGACCCGACTCCAAGTCTTCCAGGGCATTCAAGCCTCCAGTAAGAATGGCATAGGGATTAACGGCTTTGGTGACAGCGGCATACCGCTGGTCCTGGCGAAGACCTTCGGCTGCAATTTTCAGAGCGTCGTTCGCGGCGACGATCTTCTTGAGTGCTTCGTCTGAGGGGAGTGACGGCCCGTCGGATTCCTGGGCGGCTGCATGAATCACAAAGCGGGCCTGCAAATGGCCGGCCAGATAGGCGGTACCGGCTACGGCTAATAGGACAAGCCAAGTTGGACGAGAGATCATTGCGATTCTTCCTGGGGTAACGATGGAGATGTTGGCTAAGCGGGGCCATCAATGGGATCAGGCTGGTTATTCTAAGAGACTGGCGAAGCCAGTGGCACACGTAGTTAAAACTCGACCTGGGTAAGTGGCTCCGCCAGCAGACTTGAGGGCTGCCCGACTCGCAAAGGCCGATGGGGACGGGAATTAGGGAGTGAAGCCGCCCGAACCGGGTCAAACCGCTGAATCTGGACTCTATGGTGCCCGGGCGGGACCGGCGTTGCAAGGAAAGTTCTGGCAGAGTGGCAGAATTGGCCAAGGCCTGATTGAAGAGTGTCAGGGCTGTAGGGCGAGTAGTAGCCGTAGCGGCGAGGCGCTGACTGGCGGGGAGGGGCGGAGCGGCCAATTGCGCCGGACGGCACTTTTTGCGCCGCTGACATTACGTCACACGACCCTGCGAGAATTTGGGTTCGCTACCAAACTGCAAGGAACACCCTGTTCGGGTCTCTAGGTGGGCAGTCGTCAGGCAATTGAGCATTCTTATCGTGGGCCGAGCGACGTGCGAGACCGGATGGGGCGGCATCTTGCTGCTTCGCAGCCCGGCCACGAGTTGGCCGGACCACCCGAGAAATGCCATACCACGTTAGCCCGCATTATTCATCAAGTCGAATAAGCTTATCGGAACACGTTGAGATCATTCGAGTTGCGTCGTGATGGTCTAAAACAGCGTGTTCTTGAGTCCTACTACGAAGAAACCGAACGCTAGCGCGTTTCGGCTCATTTCGCTTAGCCCTCTGAATAGTCAGGGTTCGATAACTCAATTAGTGCAGGATCCAGAGATGGAAAGGCCTGGTCTCTAAGAACCCGACAATTCGCATCGTCGGCTCGGTTGCACCGGCGATTTGTTGGTGCAGCACGGTAAACGTTGCCTGCTACAAGGTTTAGAGACTGACCCGGTCGAGGTATTCGACCAGTCCGGGCAATTGGGCGGCGATCGCATCCAAATCACCTTGTTTGCAGGCACTTTCGAAGGTGCCAGCAATGGTCGACAGTTCTTCAAAGCCATAGCCCCCGGCTGAACCCTTCAACTGATGCGACTGGGTCTTCAGAGATGGGAGGTCCCGGTTATTCCAGGCTGTTTCGAAGCTGGAAATTTTGACTTTTGCTTCGGCCACAAAGTCGACCAGAAGTTCGGCGAAGTCTTCGTCGTCGGC
>JAIXVG010000553.1 GCA_027483145.1 Planctomyces sp. | reverse complement strand
CGATTGCAATAACTCGGATGGAATAGCAACTGCGCGGTTAGGGCCTGCCTGCGAACGCTGTGGCCCTGTTCGCTGGTAGCGATCGAGTTCTTCGGCGGCTGCTTCGAGCCGTTCGGTCAGCAGTTCGATCAGTGCCTGTTTTTCGGCGATTACCAGTTCGGAATCGGCCGGGGTCGTCGTAGTCTCGGTGGCCGATTCTGGCTCAGCTTCACCACGCGCAGCATTCCCCTCCACCAGCCCTAATGCGGCTAGAGATTGATCTAGAGGCGTGGCCGAGGTGGTATTCACTAAGGGCTTTCCCGAGTGGCCCGATGTCCGAGTTTTCGGTTTTGTCCGACGCGTCATGAGTTCGGGTTTGCACGGCAGACAGGCTGGCCGGGCGACCAAACTGGGTTTGTTGGTTCTTTGTAAGTTGTTGCGAGAAAGCCGGTTACGGTCTACGACGGGCCCGAAACTGCGCAGCAACCGGCTTTCTGGACATCTTGTCCAACTTGAAACCTAGCTCACAAACCGACACGCGGCTGGCACGCGGGGCAATTCGCTCCGGATGGTGGGTCTGGCCAATTGAGACTGGTTGCTGTTTGCGAGGCCCAAGAAGCACTGCTTGGGCATGCGTTTGTGCTGTCACGCGATGCAGGGAAGGTGCGGCATGCCCGCAAAAAGCCATCCGGCGGTTATGCCCCATACGCAGCCGGATTAACCAGATGCCTGGGTCGCTCACCGGCAAAGACTTGCAGAATATGTTCCATCGCTTCGCGACGCATCTGAGCAAGTGATTCTTCGGAGACGAACGCGACATGGGGCGTCGTAATGACTCGTTCATCTTGAAACAGCGATTGCGTCGGATCACACGGTTCCGGATTAAAGACATCGAGGGCTGCACCAGCCAATAAGCGCTGGTCGAGTGCCAGTTTGAGCGCCAGCTCGTCAACCAATCCCCCGCGTGAGGTGTTGATCAATAATGCGTTGGGCTTCATCAGTTGAAACTGAGGTGTCGACATCAAGTTCCGCGTGGCAGGGGTCAATGGCGCATGAAGCGAGACAAAGTCAGCCGTGTTCAGCAATTCTTCCAATGACACCATTGGCAGACCTAAGCCATATCCGTTTCCTGATGGGGTATAGACGATCACTTTCAGTCCCAGGGCCTGCGCTTTTGGAACGAGATTCTGGGCCGTTTTGCCCAAGCCAATCAATCCCAGCGTCTGTCCGGCAATTCGCTTCAGAGGCAAGCCTGCCTGCAGGTTGTACTCACCTTGTTTCATACGATGATGGAAGAAGGCGATCTTTCTGGCGTGCGATAGCAAGAGGGCCAAGGCGTGATCGGCCACCTCTTGCACGCAGTAGTCGGGACAGTTTGCGACAGGAATTCCGCGAGCCGTGGCTGCCTCGATTGCGATGTTATCGAGGCCAATTCCCATGCGAGAAATCACCTTCAGATTCGGGCTAGCCTCGATGACGGCTGGTGTCACTTTCGCCCAGTTTGTCGCAATCGCGTCGCAAGTGCGGGCGAGCTCCATCAGTGTCGCTTCGTCTGCACTGGGTGATTCAACCAGCTTTACGCCCGCTGTGGCGAGGGTTTGTAGTTCGATCGTTGAATCGGGCCATGCCCGGTCGGTCAGCAGAACTGTTCGGATCATGGGGCAATGACTTTCAGCGAGGGAGGCGACTAGTTGGTGGATTGCCTGGAACATCTGAGTTTGTCGGGGGTTTCGCAGACCGAGATTCTGCTGGTTTGGGACGCTTCTCACAATCTAGGGGATTGTCAGTTTTCTCGGTTTCGGACGCGGCTTATATGCTGTAAGTGTTTTTGTAGTAATTGTTTATGTTTCCACATCTGTTGTTGGCGGTCACTTGGCCAAAGAAACCCGGCTTCTAGGGGACCGGCGAGCTGAATTACACTTCGCGGGCAATGCGCCCGTCTTTTTGCCTACCTCTTGCCCCACCATCCGGTGCGATCCTTCTGCCACACCTGGCCCTGGTCGCCCTGTTGATTGCTGCTGCGCTCGTGGGGACGACCCGAACAGAAGGGGCGGAACCGAATCTGGTGGAGTCAACCGGCGGGTTGTTGGCGGCACGGAGTGTCGAGCCTTTCGCCGAAACGGTCACATTGGTCGGTGGTAGCCGTTTGACCGGTCGGGCCGTGGCGACTGAATCGGGTCAATTGATCTGGGAACTTACAACCGGCGAACGACTGAGGATTCCACTGGAGAGCGTTTCTGAGGTGACGGCTTCCCAGGTGCCGCCAGTCCCTGCTCCGCCGGTTGTACCCGAGGTTGTTCCAATTGATGGGACACCCCCTGCAAGTGTTAAGGCGGGGACTGCTCCCGTCACAACGCCCGATCCAATCACGAATCCCAATGATGACTGGACACGTTACGTTCCACTCTACTCAACCACCGCTAATCTCATCGATGGGTTTTCGGAGACGGCTGCATTGTGGACGAAGCGGATTCAATTGGGGGGACAATTCATCTCAGGGAACGTTGACCTGGATCAAGTCGATTTTGTATCGGAGGTGGAACGCTCCACGCCTAACCTGACACGGCAGATCGACATTGGAGGTCAGTGGTCCCGTGCTCGCAGCAAACTAACGGCGAATCGCTGGTGGCTCAACTCAAACTTCGACAAACCGATTCATGACAAATGGATTACGTTCGTTACCACCAAAAACGAATACAACGAGATCACCTTCCTTAACTATCGCGGTACCGTTTCGACGGGACTTGGTTATCGTTTTTTGAACGAGGAGAAGAAGCGACTCATTGTACGCTTTGGCCCTGCCTATACGCTGGAAATGTTTACGAAAGAGCCGTTTCAGCGTGAGTCCCCCGATGTATTTGGTGAAATTGAAATGCGCTGGCCGATATTCGATCGGACCTCCTTCGAGCAGCGTATGCGCGTGCAGCCAAGTATTTTGAACTACGAGTTGGTTCGAGTATTTTCTAATACGGGTCTAGTGATCGATCTTGATGATAAAGACCGCTGGAAGCTGCGATTGGGGCTCCGTTATGAGTATAATTCGGAGCCGAGTCTCGGGCGACAACCGGAAGACTTTTATACAACCCTGAACCTGGTCT
>JAIXVG010000563.1 GCA_027483145.1 Planctomyces sp. | reverse complement strand
CGATGCCATGCCGGGCCATCAGCTCAGCCGTTTTGGGAACGGCCAGGGTATCGGAAATCCCCCAGTCGGCTGATGAGTCGATAATCACTCGCTCGCTACCGACTTGCTTGACGATCTCGACCATGCGTTCGTTCCCCATTTTGGTATTGGGGTAAATGGTAAACGCGCACCAGTAGCCGCGATTGAGCACTTCGCGATAGGTCTCTTCGTTGTTGTGATCGATCACCACTCGATGGGGAGGGATGCCATGCTCGGCAATGACATCCATACTGCGGTAGGTTCCTGCTTTTTTGTTGCGATGGGGAGTGTGGATCAGAACGGGAAGATCGACCTCCTTGGCCAGTTCCAATTGCAAGCGGAAGTACTTTTCTTCGGCCGGTGTCTGATCGTCGTAGCCGATTTCCCCGATCGCGACCACCCCTTCCTTTCCACAAAAGAGGGGGAGCAAATCCATAACCTGCTCGGCCAGGGGTTCGTTGTTGGCCTCTTTGGAATTGAGGCCCATCGTGCAGTAATGGCGAATTCCAAACTGCGCGGCCCGGAATCGCTCGAAGCCGACGAGGCTGGAGAAATAATCTTGAAACGAGCCAACTTGAGTTCGGGGCTGACCCTGCCAGAAAGCGGGTTCGATGACGGCGACAACACCCGCTTTGGCCATCGCTTCGTAGTCGGATGTCGTCCGCGAGACCATGTGAATATGGGGATCGATGTAGGGCATAGGTGAAGCAGTCTTCAGAGATACAAGTTTGGGCTGGCCAGGTTTCCAAGAAACGTGGGCCACAAGAACGGTAAGCGATGTAGCGGACGGGCGATTAGGCCAAAGTGATCCAATCATGGCTGGTTACGAAGGACGTAATGAAGCCTCCCAAGATGCACCTAGTTTATCCCACTCCACGGGGTTGAAGGAGATTGTTTTGGAAGTTGATTTGGGAAGGGCGAGCTCGATAGCGGGACTCGACCTGATCCAATGATCTGCTGGTAATTCTTCGATAAAGGCCCGTAATTCAATGGGAGCATGACCTGCTACGCCGCGAAATAGTTCGGGATTGAAGCTTCGTCCGGCAGCCAGCCGTTCCTTGGCAAAGTCGATGAGGGATAGCGACAGGGGCTGATTAGCACGCTGGTCGAACCCCTGAATCTTGTAGAGAGGAAGGTCGTTGAACAAACACTTCAGGACAAGCTGGTTCCAGGCCGCTTCGGAAAGGACTTTGGCAGGCAATGGATTGGCATGAGCGATGGCGGTCAACACTCCGCGGATGTTCGAGCGAATCCCTTCGGCCAGTCGGGGGGCATGAGCCTCGGGCCAGGGCAATAGACACAGGCCTCGGTAAAGGCAGATCAATTCCCGAACTTCGCCGGTCGCGAATAACTGCTCGAGAACTTTAACCAGCGCAGCGGCATCGGCGGCAGGATAGGCCAATAGGAGCGACCAGCGACCCAGGTCATCAGTCGTCCAGTCGGTTGGAGTCCACCCGGGGATCACGCTCGACGCCTGAGCTAACTCGGTAGCGTTCAGCGATAGATCGGCTTTGCCGGTTTTCCGTGGCATCAGGCTGAAGCCCAAATAGAGGGGCCTGATCTCACCAGCCGCAACCTGCTGAGATAACTGGCCATGCCACGCCGCCGCCTCAGGAGCGAGGCGAGTGGTTAGCCAACCAGCGATCAGCCCTGCGGGTGTTGGGACGAATGAAGAGGCAGACATCGAATCAGCGGCATTCATGACGGGAACATGCAAACGGGGGAGGCAATGAGAATCAGACAGATGCTAACGCAATTAGGGACGAGAACCGGGGGAGTGTTGTCGCGCGCATTCGGGTTGAATCCCTTGCTAATGAGTGAAAGAAATCATCGAGCGTGGCACTCAACCGACGGAAAAATCAAAGGTTGATTGTAGGACATCGTTAAATCAGAAGGGCTTGGACAAGCCCATAATGGTGAAGATCCCTCGCTTACGCTTCGGGCTACGAGTTATAGCTGATTGCGGGCACTGGGGGGCTTCAAGGAGCAGCCTGTTGATACGCCGGATCGATTTTTGCATTCCAATTTCCGTAGCCCGAAGCGTCAGCGAGGGGCATGGTGCAATCAGAGGTGATCGTCAGTTAACAAAGCCGCCTGAGTGAAAGCGATCGCCTGGTCGATATGGTAGGCGAGTTTCGTAAAATCGATCCGGGAAACCGGTTGCGCCCGTTCTGAATCTTGGTCCATTGAAGCCGCATCAGAGGTTACTCGCACAGGCCTTAATCATCGGTGACCGCAGCGTTCGGGCATCCCGCAGCAACCACTTCCATACATCGGCAGGGGTGGACCACTGCGTTCGGCCGAGTCGCTGTTGGCAATCAACATCAGGCCACCCGAGATAAGTCTCTCGACCGGCGTTGTGGCTGGTGTTTCACCAGTATCAACTCCGGCTGCCTGGCAAAGCTCGCCCCAAGTCTTGAGCGACTCGGTCATGCCATGCCGTACCTGCAGCGTTTGCTGATTTTCTTCACAGAAGTATTCGTACGTGAGCATACCCTAGAGTTTCCTTTAATTCAGGCTGGCATATTGACGACGTGGCCTACCGTTACTCGATCAAGAAGTTCGGTATCGGACAACGGGACAGCTACGATTCTTTGGAAGGGCAAATCACCCTAACTCGACTATTCTCCTTGATTATACGATTTACCTCACGGCATCGCCTCTCCTACAGTAGGAAAGTTCCGAGCGATTCGGTGAAATTGAGTTGCCTGTCGACCGCCAAAAACAGTTAGTTCCCGCCATTTTTCATGGCCATCATTTTCAGAGAGGACACGGATGCGACATCCGTTTGGCTCGTTCCCGAACACCCGCCCCAGACGTTTGCGGGGACACGACTGGACCCGCCGATTGGTTGGGGAGCATTCCCTAAGCGTCAATGACCTGATTTGGCCAATTTTTGTTCAGCCAGGGACAGGAAGCCGCTCGCCAGTGCAGACGATGCCGGGGGTCGAACGGGTGACGGTCGATCTGCTGGCCGAGACGGTGGCCGCCGGCGCGGCACTGGGAATCCCCGCCATTGCAATTTTTCCCGCAACCGAACCAACCAGAAAAACAGATGACGCCCGGGAAGCGCTAAACCCCGACAACCTGGTTTGTCAGGCAGTGCGGGCGATTCGGGCAGCCAGGCTGGATGTGGGAATCATTTGCGATGTAGCACTCGACCCGTATACTTCGCACGGCCACGATGGCCTGATGCGCGACAACATCATTCTGAACGACGAAACACTGGAGATGTTGGGAAAGCAGGCGGTTGTGCAAGCGGAAGCAGGCTGCGATGTCCTGGCCCCCTCAGACATGATGGACGGCCGGGTGCGGGCAATTCGGCGAGCACTCGATGAGGCTGGCTTTCAGGATCGGCTGATTCTCTCTTATGCGGCCAAGTATGCCTCGGCCTATTACGGGCCCTTTCGGGACGCCATTGGGAGTGCGGGCAACCTGACGGGAGACAAACGAACTTATCAAATGGACCCGGCGAATTCCGATGAGGCGATCAAAGAAGTGGCCCTGGACCTGGCTGAAGGGGCCGACATGGTCATGGTGAAGCCTGGCATGCCCTATTTGGATATTGTTTATCGAGTGAAGTCGACGTTTGGAGTCCCGACGTTTGCCTACCAGGTGAGTGGTGAGTACTCGATGCTGGTTGCAGCCGCGAACAATGGCTGGTTCGATCGTCGCAAGGTTGTGCACGAAAGCCTGCTGGCCTTTAAACGAGCCGGTGCTGACGGGATTTTGACTTACTTTGCCCTGGAGGTGGCAATGCAATTGGCTGATCGGTAGCGATAGGGAGCCGCTTGCCCGGAGCAGCACTCGATTTAGTCCCGGACTTCAGAACAAAAAACGCCGATGCTGTTTTACTGCGATGAGTTTGTGCTGCCGCTGCCGGAAACTCATCGCTTTCCGATGCAGAAGTACCGTTTGCTGCGGGAAATGCTACAGGCATCGGGTATTGCTCGCCCCACGGACTTTTTTGTTCCCCCTGCTGCAAGTGATGCCGAAATTCTGCGGGTCCATTGTCCTCGGTATCTTGAGCGAGTGACAACAGGCCATATGTCTCCCGCAGAAATCAGGCAACTCGGGTTTCCGTGGTCGCCAGAACTTGTGGAACGCTCGCGGCGCTCATCAGGGGCAACGATTGCTGCAGGGCGGGTTGCGGTTCAGAAGGGGTTTGGAGCAAACCTGGCGGGGGGGACTCATCATGCGTTTTTTGACAGGGGAGAAGGGTTTTGCCTGTTCAATGACAGCGTGATTGCAGCCAGAGCACTTCAAGCGGAAGGGCGGGCAACTCGGGTGATGGTGATTGACGCCGATGTCCATCAAGGGAATGGGACGGCCAGCCTGGTCCGTAACGACGAAACAGTTTTTGCGTTTTCAATTCATTGCGAAAAGAACTTCCCGTTTGAGAAGGAAGTCAGCGATCTTGATGTCGAACTCCCGGTGGGGACGTCTGACGCTGCCTATTTGGAGGCGCTTGAACACGGCCTCAATCAGGCGTTCGCCCGCTTCGAGCCAGACCTGATCATCTATCTTGCAGGAGCCGACCCGTATGAGCGAGATCGGATGGGGCATTTGAAGCTGACCAAAGAGGGACTATTGCGTCGCGATAAGCTGGTTTTCGAGTTGGCTAAACAAAAGAGACTTCCCGTAGTCATCAGCATGGCCGGGGGCTACGCCACCCAAGTCGAGGAGATCGCCCAAATTCACTGTCAGACAGTGGAATTGGGGATCACCGAGTTGGCTGGCCGCTGGTGATCTTTTGGTTGACTGGTGCTATTACAATCGAACTCGTTACGACTTGAGAACTTCTTTAACAACACGGCCAGCGACATCGGTCAAGCGGAAGTCTCGGCCGTTGTAACGATAAGTTAGCTTTTCGTGATCGAGTCCCAGCGTATAGAGCATGGTGGCATGGAGATCGTTGACGCTCACGCGGTCGATAATTGCTTTGTGACCGACTTCATCGGTCTCTCCATACAACGTTCCCCCCTTGGCGCCGCCACCCGCAAACCAAGTAGTAAAGGCGTGGGGATTGTGGTCTCGACCTGTTCCCCCTTTTTGGACCAGTGGCAACCGGCCGAACTCGCCACCCCAGACCACGAGAGTTGAATCGAGCAGCCCGCGCTGTTCCAAGTCTTGGAGGAGTGCGGCGATTGGCTTATCGGTTTCGCCTGCGAAGCCCGCATGATTCTTGACGATATCAGAGTGACCGTCCCAGCTTCGCTCGTTCTCGGTCCCCCCAGAATAAATCTGGATGAACCGCACTCCCTGCTCGACCATGCGGCGAGCCACGAGGCATTGCTGGGCGAAATGCTTGCAGCGATCGTCGTCGAGGCCGTAAAGCTTTTGGGTTTCTTCAGTCTCTTGCGAAAGATCGAGAACCTCAGGGGCAGCCATTTGCATGCGATAAGCCAGCTCGAAGCTTTCAATGCGGGCAGCCAGTTCGGTCTCGGCTGGATGCTGACCGAAGTGCCGTTGATTGAGTGACTTGAGCAAGTCGAGCTGGGCACGCTGCTGACTGTCACCCAGTTCGGCTGGCCTCCGAAGGTTATCGATTGGATCGCCCTGAGGCTTGAGCGCTGTCCCTTGATAAACGCTGGGAAGGAACCCGGTTCCCCAGTTCTGAGCATATCCCTTGGGTGTACCGCGACCCAGAGTATCGTACATAACAACGAAGGCAGGAAGGTTTTGGCTTTCGCTCCCCAGACCATACGTGACCCAGGCCCCGACACAGGGGAAGCCCATCCGGGTCATACCGGTATTCATCTTGAATAGTGCAGGAGAGTGATTGTTGCTATCGGTCCAGCAAGAGTACATGAAGGCCATTTTGTCGACATGCTGGCTCATGTGGGGAAAGATTTCAGAGACCCACGCCCCGGAATCGCCGTGCTGCTTGAATTCGAAGGGGGACTTCATCACAGGGCCGACGCTACCGTTGAAGAAACCCGTGTTGGGATCGAACCCTTCCAGCTCTTTCCCGTCACGGAGAGCCAATTCGGGCTTGTAGTCCCAGGTGTCAACGTGGCTGGGACCGCCGTTCATGAATAACCAGATGACCGATTTGGCTTGTGCAGGACGATGGGCAATTCGAGGTGCCAAGGGATTAGCAGCACCAGGCGAGGCGACCAGCCGCCCTTCCTGTTGCAATAGCCCAGCCAATGCCAAGGCACCAAAGCCGTTGCCTGCTTGCTGCAAGAAACTGCGACGATCGGTATAGAACGGGTCGGCAAAGAAGTGCATGATTCAAGCTCCGCAAGCAACAGGTCGAGGGTGAGTTGTCAAAACTTTTCCCAAGACTTCAGTCGCAATAGATGAATTCATTCAAGCAGAACAACACTTGGCAAAAGTCGGTCATGGCAGATAGCGTTGCCCCTTCGCCCGAATACTGGGATTGCTGCTGGCTGATAAATGCGAGGCCTGCAGCTTGTTCTTCGGTTGTCGGTGGTCTCGAAACGGTTGCCAGGTAAGCCAATTCGATCGCACCGGAAAGCGAGGACTGACTGTCGGTAAGCGATTTCTGCGCCAGCGATTGAGAGGCAGTGCGAATGAGCGGGTTGTTCATGAGCAGCAAAGCCTGTGGTGCGACGGTTGTCGAAGGACGCTCGGGGGTACTTTGCAGGGCATCCGGCGCATCGAAAACCGTCATCATGCTGACCAGTTGGCTGCGTTTGACGGTGAAGTACAGGCTTCGGCGGCGATGATTTTCATCAAGCGTTCCAGGGCCATACATCCGCCGATCGAGCAAGTCGCTGGAAGCGAGAATGCTGTCGCGAATGACTTCTGCCTCCAGGCGACGTGATGGGTAATGCCATAGATAAACATTGAGCGGATCGATGCTTGCCTTGGCAGCGTCTTCGCTGTGACTCGACTGCTGATACGTGCTGCTGATGAACATCTCCCGCAGGATTGGTTTCCAATCCCAATTCCGGCGTAACAGTTCGCTGGCCAAGTAGTCGAGAAGTTCCGGGTGTGACGGACGCTCGCCCCGGACTCCAAAATCGCTGGGCGTTGCAACCAGCCCCCGGCCGAACACTTGTGCCCACAGCCGGTTGACTGCAACTCGTGCGACGAGGTTGGCGGCCCCTTCACGATGGGTGAGCCATTTTGCAAATGCAGCACGGCGATAACTGAGTGGACTTCCTTCGGGGTGTGGTTGCACCCAAGGGTATGGAGTGCCCAGGTCGGGTGTTAATGCCTGCAGAAATCCCGGTTCGGCGATCCCTTCTTTGTTGTTGACATCTCCCCGCTTCAGAAAGTGAGTGACTTCCAGGTATTCGCGTTCGGCTTGTGTATGGAGAACAAGTGGGGGAACCCCTTCTGACGTGATGAGGACTTTTTCCAAACGAGGTTTGGGGGCGGTAGCCAAATGCTGATTGCGAGCGGCATCGAGTTGTTGCCAGTGGGTGTCTTGAGTCCGCTTGTACCAGTTGAGAACTCGCTCCTGATTGGCGGGGGTCAGGCTTTCATAAGGTGCGGTCACGAGGTGCAGCAAATCTTCGTCGCTGGCCCCACCCACCACGCATGGGGGTTCGGATTTGGTCGAAAACGAGATTCTCGGCCGACCGATCTGGTGCTGGGCGTTGTTATGGAACTTGAGAGTGACGGTAACCTTTGACCCTGCCTTGTAACCAAACGGAGTTTCGGGAGTCAGTACGATGGCGTGACTTTGTCCCAGTTGCGGGTCGACAGCCCAGGCAGAGATCGAGTCGGCATCAATGGCGTGCGCCACGGAAAGCCCCACCTGCTCGAAGGTGGCAGCAGCTGAGACCAGTTTGATTGTTTGTGGCTGCAACTGATCAAGAGCGGGTCCAGGCTCTTCGAAGTTTGAAGGCTGATCAGCCAGGGCGGGAAGGTTGAGTCGTGCTTCATCAATGTCCGGCGCGATGGTGACAACCACGTCTGACAGAGCGAAGTTCCCGTTGCCAGCACGCCCCGGACCATTCTGGGGGAGGCTGGGATCAGCAAGGGCCTCGATTCGGATAGCGCGGATACCGGAAGACTTCGTTACAAAAGTTGCATGAAACGAGCCAATGACGGGGTTGTTTCCCGACACCAAATGAGATGCATCGGCCTGAGGGGTGAAGACTTCGCCGCTGTCACCGCGCCAGCGGACGTCGGAGGGAGCAAGCCAGTCTGAGAAAATCAGGTCTCGGTCGCTGGCTTGCTGCCAGGCGGTGAATCGGGACATGAGGTGGTGCGATTCATCATCGATGACCGCTTGTTCTAAGGGGGCGTGGGCCGCATCAAACTTTTCTTTGGCGATCGCATAGCCGGTGGGATCGAAATCGATGATTGTTTCACTGCGGATGGCTGAGGTGAAAGTCGAAAGCATCCGGTAATAGTCGGCTTGTGGAATGGCGTCGAACTTGTGGTCGTGACAGCGGGCGCAGCCCACGGTCAGGCCCAGGAATGTGGTGCTGGTGGTCGCCAGCATGTCGTCCATTTCGTCGTAGCGATGCTTCTCGACTTCGTTTTTGGTGATTTGCGTGCTGTGGACGCCAGCCGCGAGGAAGCCAGTCGCCATTAATGCCCGGCGGTCGGACGGCTCCAGTTCGTCACCAGCGATCTGCCACTCGATGAATTTGTCGAAGGGAAGGCCTTCGTTGAAGGCCTGGATAACAAAGTCGCGGTATTGATAGGCCGATTGGCGATCGTAGTCGTGCTCGAATCCATGACTTTCGGCGAAGCGGGCCAAATCGAGCCAGCGGCGTGCCCAGCGTTCGCCAAAATGATTGCTGGCCAGAAGTTCGTCGACCAAATGAGCTACGGCATCCGGACGAGGGTCGTTGACAAAGCGGGTCACTGCCTGGGGAGTGGGTGGCAAGCCAATGATGGCGAAGTAAAGGCGACGGACGAGTTGCACGCGCGACGCTTGAGAATTGGGGACCAGCCCCTGCTCGGCCAGCTTTGCTTCGATAAAACGATCGATGGGGCTGGTGGCCCAAGCTGAAATTGCGGCTGGGGGAAGTGCAGTCGATAAGGGTTGAAAGGCCCAGTGCTCGCGAGCCTTATCGCTGACTTTTTTCTCGGTCCAAAGGGTTTCAGTCGCAGTGGCCGACTCGATTAGTGATTTTTCGTAGGGGGCGCCGAGGTCGATCCACTTGGCGAGTGCGGCCAATTCGACGTCAGTTAGCTTCTCCCCTTCTTCAGGCATAAAAGGTTCTTGAGTGTGACTGGTCAGCTTGTAGACGAGGCTGCGATCGCCGCGACCAACAACGGCTGCGGGGCCTGATTCACCCCCTTTGAGGAGGCCCTCGCGTGAGGCGAGGTCGAGGCCGCCACTCAGTTCCTGGCCGCTATGACAATGAACACAACGATCGACAAGCACCGGTTTGACGCTTTGATTGAAGAGGGCGAGGCCTTCAATCATTTTTGCCGCGTGAGCGGGGTCGGCCTCTGGAGTTGTGACTGGGGGGGGTTGCTCGTCGGCCGAAACTAGATTCTGGAGAGCCAAGACGAGTAGTGCTGTCACTGCGATTAGCAGCGTTAACGGGATTCGGAAGAGACGAATGATCATGGGGAGACGTTCCATGGTGACTATGGCGATGCTTCGACGGATGAACGGGCCGGGTGATGCACTCGGCTGAATCAAAAAATCGAGTACGAGGCTGGTGCCCTCGGGGCTTGAAACGGACTGGAGGCTGAAAATTGATTCGGGTTTTGGAACTCGAACCTGATGTTGGGAGCAGACTTTGCATCTGTCTGGGGCGGTAGCAGTGGCTGATTGCAGGGTCGTCGTCTCACGAGCGCGGAACTCGTCCCCGGGGAGACGCATCAGCAGATATTTCTACGTGAAGTATAGGTCGGGTTTGGTTGCCGATGCCAGAGGCGAAGAAGGGAAATCGCGAAGAAAGTGTCTTTTTGTTCAGATAAAATCAGAAGCAGAATTCGTGCTTGGGTCAGCGGTTTGGATTGCGAAAGAGCAGGGACGATTTGTCGAAAGCTTCCGCTTTGTCCAAAACTCGAAAGCTCGACGATTTATGTGGAGAGGCGGAATTCAGCTGAAAGGGAGTTTGCGGCAGCGGGTCTTGCTTCGCATAATACTTAGAAGTTTCTAAGAATTCTGCAGTGTGTGAACGCCCGCCCGGTCCTTCTTCTTCTGAATCGCCCGAGAAACCAAGTGATCGGATCGGGTGTCGCATTGAAGCGAATTTCGGTTACTGCCATGGAGTCGGTCTTTCTGTGAATAGCTGGCAGAAGCCGGGTTTTGGAACTCGGTTGTAATTCGTATTGTTGATTTGTCTTTAATTTGTGTTGCGAGTTGCCGTTCAGGAAGTTGAATCATGTCTACTCCGAAACCCGATCCCAGCGCGACGGTGATTGGTCAAACTGGTAACCCGCAGGATTTTGACGGGACGGTAGTCACGTCGAAAGACGCCGACAAAACATTTGTGCCTGACGCGACCGATGCGGTGGACAAAACGTATGTCCCAGCAGGGGTCAGCGCTGCGAAGCCTGCGGCCAAGACGGTTGGAGTGAAGCAGCAAGCGACAGCAGCAGGTGCGGGTAATGAACCGGCAGCTGATGGTCAACTGAAGGGCCGAACTTCGCTGGGGGACTTTAAGCTGGTCCGCAAGCTGGGCGAAGGGGGAATGGGGGCTGTTTACCTGGCTCATCAGGAAAGCCTCGATCGCAAAGCAGCCATTAAAGTTCTCTCGGACAAGCTGGCGGGTAAAGAAGACTTCGTTAAGCGGTTTTACCGAGAAGCGAAGTCGATGGCCCGGATTGACCACCCGAATGCAGTGCGGGTGTTTGCGGTCGATCAGGACGATGGGGTTCATTATGTGGCAATGGAGTTCATCGATGGCAAGAGCATGCAGTACTGGATTGAAAAGCTTGGGAAGCTGAGTATTGGGGATGCGCTGCATGTGACGCTGCGCTGTGCTGAGGCCCTGGCAACGGCCCATGCCCAGAACATGGTGCACCGTGACATCAAGCCAGACAACATTATGATGACGGCCAATGGCCAGGTGAAGGTGGCTGACTTTGGTTTAGCGAAGGCTTTGGATGACGAGGATAACTCGCTCACCCAAAGCGGGACGGGGTTGGGGACACCTTACTATATGTCTCCTGAGCAGGCCCGAAATGCAAAGCATGTTGACGGGCGCTGCGATATCTATGCATTGGGGGTCACGCTGTATCACTTCCTGACGGGTAAGCTGCCGTTTGGGGGGAACTCGACGATGGAGCTGCTGATCAATAAGGAAAAAGGGAAGTTTAATTCGGCGAAAAAGCTGGTTCCCGATGTTCCGGAGAGACTCGATCTGGTCATCGACAAGATGGTCGCGGCTAACCCCGAGCATCGCTTTAAGGACTTTAACGAGGTCATCAAGAACCTGTCGGCGTTGGGGCTCGATAATCCGTCCCTCAGCTTTATTGATGCTCCGAACAAAGTGACCGTATCTCGACAAGGGGCAAGTGGGCGAGCGGCGGCTCCAACGGCATCGGCATCTTCTGGAGCCAGTGCTGCTCGGCCAGTCGCGGCGGCTGGTGGGGCCAGTGTCGCCCCGCTGAATGAGAACTTGTGGACAGTTCAGTTTGTGAATGCTCAGGGGAAGGAAACAGTCGCTCGGCTATCGACGGAGAAAATCAATCAAGCTTTGCGGGCGGGTGGCCTGAGTAATAAGGCCAAGGTGAAACGAAAGCCAACCGATGCTTCATTTTTGCCGATCGCCCAGTTTGGTGAATTCGAGCAGGCGGCTAAGGCTGCGTTGCTACGCGATCAAGCCAACAAGAAAGCGGGCGATATGAAGTCGATGTATGCCAAGCTGGATCGGCAACAGCGATGGCGAAAGACGACACAGGCCATCTTTGGATTCTTCAAAGGGATTTTCGGCTTCGTCAACTTCATCATTTATCTGGCGATTGTGATTGCGATTGGGGTAGCGGCGTGGATGTACCTGCCGAATATTATTTCGAACTTGTCGAATCAGGTACGGAACCCGCAGCCGACATCCACTTCGCCATCAACGCCGGTCGCCAAATAATGGGTGGCGGGGCGAGGAGTGAAATCGAACGAAACGGCTTCAAGGTCAGATAGACGATTCAGCTTCTGATTACAAGAACCCACCGTCGGGTCGGCTGGGACTTGAAGACAGGTTCTTAGCTCAGGGGCAAGACCTGGTGCGAGAGAGAGGTTGACGATCGGTCACCTTCCCAGTGGGATTGCCAATCGTTCCACTGTAGTGGTTGCAGCGAAAAGAGGAGCTTTTCGGCGGGGATTGGTTCCAGGCCTGCCGCACGTGCAAGAGTGCGGGGGCGGGGGTTCACGATGGGCCGCTCGGAGAGAGGATAATGGACCTCTGACTGGTAGCTGCGGTCGGGCCAGACGATCAGGCCTTGTTCCGCCACATCGTAGGCCATGGTTTGTGGTCCCAAGGCAGAGAGGACTTGTTCGTGCACCAGGTCGACGGCAGTCAGCTTGTAGAAGCCAGCAAGGGCTGACTGAAGCTTGCTGCGATCGGTGGGAGAAAGCTGATGCAGCCAACCGGGCTGAGTAACGAGCGCTAGCAGCCAACCCGATTGCTCGGCAAAGGAAAGACCCAAGGGGAGTTCGTTGGGAAACTGAGGGGAATGAATGGCCACTTCTACCCGGTTTGTCGACAGCTTGACGCTGGTAACACGCAGCCTCTCCCCTTCAAGGAAGCTGGTTGTCTGAAGCAGAGTGATCAGCTCGCGATCGACAATATGCTGAATGGCCTCGGCTTCATGATGAAGCTGGACTTCGAACTTGCTGGTGCGATTGAGATCGGGTGTTCTTAAGGCTTGTCGGGCAGCGCGGCGGCGTTTGGCGAAGAGCTTGGGGATGGTTCCCGAGTGAAAGCCAGGTTTCAGCAAACGGAGCATCGATTCTCCGTGATGACCAATGCTGACCGGCTTGAGAACTGGTGACCGGTTGGCGGCGTAGAGTCGCCAGTTTTCTTTGAGTTCCCAGGCGAGGAACCCAAAGACGCCGGGAATACAGGTGATGATGACCGTTCCGGTACCACCGGCGATCCACTCGGCCAGAATTCGGCCCACAAAGGGGCTAAGAACGGGTTGCAGGATGGGCTGCAGAATTGCGGTTAGTGTGGGAATGAGAGGCAGAATGAGCTTGTGCGATACGGTTACGACCGGGAAGTGTTTGATCGGATTGACCTGAGGCTCGATCAGCAGGGTGACGATGAAGCGAATGACGCCGTTAATGACCGACCAGAACAGCCCGAGGACAGCTTTCATGGCAAGCGACAGGCTGGTTTCGCCACTGCGAAAGCGGAGCCACTCGTCGACTGCGTAGAGGAACCTCTCAATCCAGTCCATTACCTGTTTGAAGGTGTCAACAATGAGGGTTAGGAGGGCGACCAGGATATGAACACGAAACCGGTGCCAGGATACACCGATCCATTCGGTGAAAAGCTCTTCCGTATCGCGGCCGACGCGGGAGTTCAGGATGGTGAAAGCGACGATAAGGATCCCCAAGGCGTTCCAGGAGGAACCACGTGAGTATGCACCGGTGAGTGGGACCAATCCCCAGAGCAGGGCTGTGACCAATAGCGGGGTCCACATGTAGCGGCGAATAATGAGTGCGGGGAGGCTGCGCATCAGCCAGCGGACAGCTTCGAGCTCGCTGACCCAATGAGGAAAATCGAGGAAGAGTCCCCTTAAAAGTTTCCAACCGACAGTGAGGACGTTGAGCACAACAGCACGAAACTGCGTTGAATGGATTAACGCCAGGAGAAACGTTCCAAAAATGAGGACAATGGTGAGCGTTTCGTACCCATCGAGTTTACGGGGATGACCTCCCGCGAAGTGAGCGACCTCGTGGACCAGGTGCTGCAGCCCTTCCATAATGATGTAGGCCCCGCCGTAAGGGAGACCGACAAACCTGGTTAACCAGCGGCCGGTCGGAATTCCAAACGCAAGGGACGAAAGCCGCTGAAAGAACCGCATGTATAGGGGGCCGGGTTGATAGACACCGGGCAGTGCTTCGGCGAGGCTATGGTCGGCCCGCAGGACTAAGTCCCCCTTGTAGAACTCTTTGATGCTAGAAAGATCATCTAGCTTTAACTGACTGCGCGACAAGGAATCGCGCACATCGCCGATGGTGATAAAGCCGCGACTGACGACGCTATCGTTGAGCTCTTCAACAACCTTGCGAAAGGCGACGGTCTCGACAACGGTCTTGGCTTCGAGGCCAACCGCTTTGAGGGCCGACGCGATGGGATCATCGAGACGTTTGCGCAGCAAGGCTTCGGCAGCGTGGGCCGCAGCATCGAGCAGTTCTTGTAGTTCGGTGCGAGTATGGCGGTCGATTTTGAGACCTGCAATGCGCTTGATGGCACTCCGCAAATGCTTCGAGATCAGGACGGTTCGTTGATTGGGAAGTGGGGTTTTGAGTGCCTTTCGAAACCCGCTTACCAGGAACGTCCAAAGGTCTACCCGGTAGATGTCACGCTCGTGATCGATACAGACTTTTTGCAAATCGAACAGAAGCCGAGCGCTGGAGTTAAAGAATCCCGAGGTGGACGAGCTGAGAACGTTTCGCAGGCAGCGATACCAACGCTCGGAGTCTTCGGATTCGATTTCGAGGGCTGCTTCGAGGCGGGTAATGAGGGTTAGCAGGTCGTGCGAAATCAGGGGTTCGATGATCCGCTGCTGCTGCGAGTCGCCTGCTTCCCAGCCTGCTTGCAGGGCCAGTAACGCCCGAATTGAGTTACCTCGCTGCAGTTGCCGCTCGGCCTGCCTGACACAGGCTTTGGACTTACGTAGCGAGCTACGGCCGGTAGTGCCGGGGGTGAGAAGCATACGAGTCGACTGCGAGGGGGCTGGCTCAACCGGCCGTGCGACGATCCCTTCCGGACGAGTCGCTTCGTAGATTTCTTTAGCAGCAAGCCAAGTATCGAGCCGTTCGATGAGGTGGCTGGCATTGGTAAGGGAAGGGAAGTAAACGGGGACCAGGTCTGGTGCGAAGTAGTGCAGTTCCAAGAGGACTGCGATGAATTCGGCGAATGAGTTTCTGAGGCTGGCGGGATCGACGAGCATGGCCTCTTGTTTGAGGACCGCGCGGATTTCGTCAAACTGGGTTTGGCCGATCAGGTCGATCTGCTCTCTGAGAGCGGCGGCAGGCATTTTCTCATGGTCGGTCTCGATGGCTAAGCGGGCATCGAGGCGGGCATGAAATAAGAGCTGCCAGTACTGGGTTAAGAGATCATCGGGCGAGAGCTTTTCGATCTCTTGCGGCTCTGGACGTGCGAGAAGGAAGACCTGCCTGGGGAGGGAGGCAGTGGGGGGAAGACCTAACTCATCGAGGGCGACCAGCCACAAAAGTTTATCGCGGTCAAAGACGAGTGTTTTCCGGTGCGGCAGGCGAGCGAAGATGCTGCTGATTTCCAGCATATTGCGAATGACGCGGCGCAAGACGCGGGGAGGGACAGGGAAAGCTGCTGCATCGCGGTGGCGAATTTGCTGTTCGACCTGGGCAACCCAGTCATCTGTGACCGGCTGCGGGGAACCGCTGGAGTAGGCTTTAAGAACTGCGGTGAACAACGACAACCTGGGCCCTCCTGCCCGTGAAACAGATGCGTAAGCAAATCCTGGGATTGCAATGAGTTGTTTTGGCTTTGGGGACGCAGTGATCTTCCCGGACTGGTATCGCCCGGACGGTACCAACCTTTTCCTGATTGGCGTAAGCTACCATATTGGCGATCGCTCGCCAAAACGGTTTCGATCTGATTTTTGGACTTGGTTGCAAAGAACGTCAATTGCCTCAACCTGTCTACCGAACTGAACCAGTTGACACGGCGGGAATGCCTCCCGGGATTCTTTACATTATAGGTAATGAAGCGGCCGAGCGATTCAGCTTTTACGGGATGAAAGCGATTCTGGCCGTCTATATGACCAAGTATTTGGTCGAAGCGGACGGGACTTCGAGTGTCTATGCGGCTGATGAAGCCAAGGCGTGGGTACACGCCTTTACGTCGCTGATGTATGGGCTTTCGATTGGCGGGGCGCTACTGGCTGATTCGCTACTGGGGAAGTACCGGACAATCTTTTGGCTGTCGCTGGTTTATTGCTTGGGGCATGGGCTATTGGCTGCTGTCCCAGGCCGAATGGGATTAACGCTGGGGCTATTGTTGATTGCAGTCGGTTCGGGGGGAATTAAGCCGTGCGTCTCCGCTCATATGGGTGACCAGTTTGGACCAAGAAACGAAGGGTTGATTCCTCAGGCATTCGCGTGGTTTTATTGGGCGATCAACCTGGGTGCATGTGCCTCGACTCTGGCGACCCCTTATTTGCTGACAGAGATTTGCCCCAGAATGGGCTGGCCAGTGCATTATGGGCCGCATCTGGCGTTTGGGCTGCCGGGTGTCTTGATGCTATTGGCGACGTTTGTGTTTTGGCTGGGTCGAAATCGATTCGTGCATCGACCACCGGCGGGACTGGAAGGGGTGACGGCCGCGATTGGGGCCGAGGGGTGGGGGATACTGAAAAACCTGCTTCCATTATTTACGTTTATTGCGGTGTTTTGGTCGCTATACGATCAGACGCACTCGTCGTGGGTACTGCAGGCTGAAAAGATGAACCGCAGCATTGGGGGCTGGATTCCGACGGAATCGCAGATTGGGGCGATCAACCCGCTGCTCATTTTGATATTGGTTCCGCTGTTTGCGTATGTTGTTTATCCGGTTGTGGGGAAAGTTGTGACGCCGACGCCACTGAGGCGAATTGCGGTCGGTTTTTTTTTGATGGTGGGGGCGTTTTCGATTTCGGCCCTCATTCAAGAGCGGATTGACCGGGGAGAGTCACCAGCGATTTACTGGCAGTTTTTGGCGTACGTGGTGCTGACGACTTCAGAAGTGCTGGTGAGTACGACCAGCCTGGAGTATGCGTATTTGCAGGCCCCGGCCCGGATGAAATCGATCGTATCGTCGGCCTATTTGTTGTCGGTCTCTGCGGGGAACTTGATTACGGCGCTGGTGAACTGGTTTATCCAGAATACGGATGGAACGTCGAAGTTGGCGGGAGCGTCGTACTTTTGGTTTTTTGCAGGCCTCATGCTGGTGGCGGCGATTTTTTACGTTCCGTGGGCGAGTTGGCCCAAAAAGGGGCCGAGTGGTATCGCGCATTTCCAACAGGGTGATGATTCGGTAACGTAATTGAGTTCAATTGCATTACGCCGGAAGCTTTTTTGGCGGAAATGCCACGAGTGTTTGCTGATGAGCTTTTGGTGTTCGATATTGAAAATTGGTTTGCTGTGACAAAGCCATTGATTTGGCTGATGCTGAAAACTTTTTTTGGGAAGATTAATCTCATGTTTCGCTCGTTTGTTGCCAAGTCAACGATTGGATTCTTTACGGCTGCCAAGCTGGGTTTGGTACTGGCGCTGCTACAAGTTGGCTGCAACGACTCGGGCGGAGGGGGCTATAAGACGGCGGCGGAAGCAAAAGGAGGAGCAAAGACGGCGGCAAAGGGCAAGGATGATCACGGGCATGATCACGACCATGACCATGGGCACTCGGAGCCGGGACCCCATAAGGGAACCCTGATTGAGATTGGCGAAGACGAGTTCCATGCCGAATTGGTTGTCGACCACGATGCGCACGCTGTGAGGATTTATCTGTTGGGGGCAGACGCCAAGACGGCTTCAACAACGACCGACACATCGCTGAAGATTTCGTTCGAAAAAGTAGGTGATGCGGAGCTAAAGGCAGCGCCGCAAGCTGGCGAGGCCGAAGGCAAGACATCGTGCTTTGAAGTGCTGGACGACAAGCTGGTCCACGACCTTCTCGACTTGGGGTACGCGCACGGGAAGTTCACCGTCAACCTGGGTGGAAAGGCTTACACGGCCAGTATTGACGCTCACTTCTAAACCGCGTGGCAGTTTCGTGCTGCGTCTGGGCATGGGTTAGACTGCTCAATCAATGGCCGCGAGATGCCAAAGTGAGCGTAGATCTCACTATGCCTGACGCACCCTTGGTTTGAGCAGGCTCGTAGTCTCACTACGCGGCTATGAGCTCGACCTCTGGCCGACCGGTTCGCTCGAATTTGGGTGACATATAGTGGCGTTGCAGACCGACGCGTGGCCGATTGAAATCGCTGCGGTACATGATGATTACTGCAATAGGCTCCGTTGCAGGACGGCTTGGGCGTCGGCGAAGTAGGGTTGCCAGACAATTTCGGGGGTGCCGTCTCGAAGGCAGTCGCGTACTTTTTGCAACGTGTTGCGGGCCATGTGCGGGCAACGGTTGCAGGCACAAGTTTCACCTGTTGAAGCCATAATCCCTGGCACTGGAATATAGGTGTGCTGAGGAGCGATTTTGGTGAGCGGGTGAATCATGTTTGCCTCGGTGGCGACGAGGAACGTCGTCGGAGTGGTGATGCTGGCGACATGGCGTCGCATCTTCTCGGTCCCGCCGATAACGTCAGCCAGCTCCAAAATGTTCTGAGGGCATTCAGGGTGGGCCATCACCACGGCTCCCGGCGTATTCTTTTTGGCTCTTAGCAGGTCTTGAATGCTGAAGACCTCGTGAACCATACATGAGCCGGGCCAGAGGATCATGGGACGGCCGGTCACTTCGCTGAGGTATCGGCCGAGGTGTTGATCGGGAACGAAAAGAATTTCTTTATCGGCAGGAACACGGTCGATGATTTCCCGGGCATTGCCGCTGGTCACAATCCAATCACAGAGGCTTTTGACCGCTGCAGTGGTGTTGATGTAGGCGACGGTTTGAAAATCTCGCCCTTCAGCCCGCAACTTTTCTTGAAACGCGCGAAGTTTGTCGGCTGGGCAGCTATCGGCCAGCGAGCAACCAGCCAGGAGGTCGGGCATCAAGACCGTTTTCTGCGGGCTGAGGATCTTGGCCGATTCGCCCATGAAGTGGACGCCGCAGAAAACGATAACGGGATGGGGGACCGTAGTCGTATCGCGGGCGAGCTTGAGGCTGTCGCCGGTGAAGTCGGCGATTTCCTGGAGATCGCCGTCGACATAAAAGTGGGCGAGAATAGCGGCATTCTTCTGAGCCTTGAGCCGGTCGATTTCTTCCATGAGATCGAGCGGATCTTCTTCGATCGCAGGTGCGGGGGCTGAAGTTGTTAATTGTCGATCAAGAATGTTCAAGCTCATAGGTCAATCCTGCGGCGTGGTTCGCTTGGCCGAAGAAGTCGAGAGGGCAGAAGTTTCGATCTCGATTATTCTCGATGTCCCCCTTAGGAGGCAATGCGAATGGGGACGCGAAACGAACGAATGCCAGATTGCCTTGAAAAAACGGCCAGTTCGCAGGTTAACGGCCATTTTCGACCCAGTGTGTCCATCGCTTTTGCCTATCGCTTTCGAGGCTGAACTCGCGAAAGTGGCCTAGTTTTGCTTGAATGGTGAAAGAGGTTGGCTCCTGTTGACGGTGCTTCCTCGCCAGAAAAACATTCGTTGATTCCCTTCGTTGAGTGCTTCGATCTCGTTCTACCTCTACTTCCAATGAAACTGACTGCGATGACCAAACTCCGAATACTGATTATTGGTGCCCACCCTGACGACTGCGAACTGCAGGCAGGGGGGCTGACGGCGATGTACCGGGCGGATGGTCATCACGTGAAATATGTGAGCGTAACCAGAGGGGATGCGGGGCATCATTCGATGGTGGCCCCGGAACTGGCGAGACGCCGCGAACTGGAAACCAAGGGGGTCGCGGACCTGATGGGAATCGAGTACGAGATCCTGCCGTATCCTGATGGTGGGCTTGTTCCGACCATTGAAGCGCGGCATACGATGATTCGGCTGATTCGCCGCTTTCGGCCCGATTTGATTTTGACCCATCGACCTAATGACTACCATCCCGATCATCGGGCGACAAGCACTCTGGTTTGTGATGCGGCCTATATGGTGACCGTGCCACTGATTGCCCCTGAAGCACCGGCACTGCGAACGAACCCGATCATCGCCTATCTGTCGGATAGTTTTACTAAGCCCTGCCCGCTGTCGCCCCGAGTGGTGATTGACATTGAACCGGTGCTCGAGCAAGTGGTCAATCAATTGGCCTGCCATGTTTCGCAGTTTTACGAGTGGCTGCCTTACAACCAGCAGATCGAAAGCTCGCTTCCGACTGATGATGCGGGAAAACGAGAGTGGTTGAAGGGGTGGTACCTGTCGCGTATTTCGCCCTTGGCAGATCGGTTTCGGGACCTGGTGGTGCAAACCTATGGGCCAGAGCGCGGGGCGAAGATTCGCTATATCGAAGCGTTTGAGCCGTGCGAATATGGGTCGCCGATGACTGATGGGGATATCAAGCGATTGTTTCCGATGTTGCCTTGAATGATGCCCGAAGTGCATCATGGTCATGAAGAACGAGTGCCGAGAGCGTTAGAAGCCTGATGGTGAGGCAACTTGTTGCTTAAAGACCCAGCCAATCTAGTCGTTCAGGGCTAAATTGGGTTACGTTCGAGCAGGACGACAGCGTCGGCGACGATGGCCCGACCTTCGCCAACGGGGCCCAGGCCTTCACCGGTTTTGGCCTTCAGGCCGACGCGGTCGAGTTCGATTTCCAGCAGTGTGGCTAGCGATTGGCGGATAGCGGGCTTGTGTTTGGCCAGCTTGGGTTGTTCGAGATGGACGGTGCAGTCGACATTGACGATCGCCCAGCCCTTGGACCTGACTTCCTCGACCGCGGCTTGCAGAAACCGGCGAGAATCAGCTTTCTTGTTGGCGGGGTCGGTATCAGGAAACCATTCGCCGATGTCACCGGCAGCCAAAGCACCAAACAGAGCGTCGGTTAGACAGTGCAGAAGGACATCGGCATCGCTGTGGCCGACGGCTCCGTGGGTATGGGGAATTTTGACCCCACCCAGCATGAGGGGTAGTCCGGCTTCCAGGCGGTGGGTATCGTGACCTTGTCCAACGCGAAAATTACTTGCCCACACGGTCGACTCCCTCCCGCCTGAATGGAACGCACCCAAGAAAACAGGTTCACCTGAAGGCAATCTGGTCTGCCAGCTTTGGCCTTTCAAGTCTCCTATCGGTGGATGGTATCGCCAGTGGCTTTATTGCGCCAATTCGATTTGAAGACCGATTTCGCCGCCGAGACGTGGCCACAGGCAAATGGTGTGCTGAAAAACGGGGATTCTGGCTCGATCATTGTGAGAAATAGGGCGATGGCCAGGGATTTTCTGGAACTTGCGACTGGTTGATCGCAAATCATTCCTGCGGGGAAGTTTGGTGAACCCGGTGAGGATATTGGAAATGAACAGATCGCTAATGGCGTTGTCGAAAGTTCAGCCAGTTGGGTTAGCGCTCATGCTGGTTGCAGCTTGTGGCATTGCCGGTTTGTCGGCTGCGAGGGCTGATCAATTTGTGGCCGAGTTCAGCGATGGAGAGCGAATTTCTGGGACCGAGCTGCGGAACTGGCACGACGTTGGCTCGCAGCCGACACTCAATGGACGTGGGTTATTGCAGGCTGATCGACATGTGGAATGGGTCGTCAATACGACTGTTAAGCCGGTCAGCAATTTGCCGGCATTAGTTGAATTTGCAGGGGATGATTGTCTGCCAGGGGAAGTGATTGGCTACTCAGCCGAGGCGGACCAGGCGTCTGAAGCGACTGCCCCTTGTTTGATCATTTCGCCTGCAGTCAACTGCGTCCATCCGGATGGTCGATTTCCGAATTCGGTTCGGGTTTTTGCTGATGATGTGAGGCGTGTGGTCTGGGACTCGCGCGGGGATCGGGCGACACCTCCCGGAACCGCGGTCTTGCGAACTGGGGCAATCATTAGTTTTCGGGCGGCCCGCTGGGGTGATGGAACGCTGACCCTTCTTCAAACAGGCGGAGTCAAAGAGTTTCCATGGACCGAGATTGCAGAAATTTCATTTCCCGAAAAGGACCCGTGGGAAGGTTATGTTCAACGGCTGGCCCGGTTGGCTCCAAGTCATACTGGGCGTCTTGTCAGGCTGACTTCGAGCAAGGGGGCAAGGTTTACTTCGACGGCCGATACATTTGTTGCGCGGCATTTTGGTGATGCCAACAAGTTGGAGGAGTGCTGGCATTGGCTTCATCCCATTTGGTCGGTCGATCCGTTATTCACTCGCGTTAGCGAAATTCTGTGCTGGGAGTTTCCCAAACCAGATGTGATGCGACTGAACCTAAGCGATGCGAGCCGTGTTGAAAGTCGGCCGGTCCTGGCAGCGGGCTGGCCTCCGCGCAGCAATCAGTCGGTTGAAGGACTACCAATAGAAGTTGGGGATAAGCTCTATCTGTTCGGGATTGGAGTAATGGGGACAACGGAAATCACGTTTGCCATTCCAGCCTGGGCCGAGCGAATGCGAACGGGAGTTGGCCTTGTGACAAATCACGGGCCGGGAGGGTTTGGCCATGCCCGTGTTGTTGCGAGCCAGTCATCAAAAGAGACGTTGGGCGAAGTAGGCTCGGGAGGCGAAACAGAGCTTTTTCAGGTGAATGGACTATGTGCGAGCAAGACTAGTACTCAATCGAGTTGGTTCGACCTTCCGGAGGGGCAATCACAAATCAGTCTGCAGACAGAGATGGGGCACGCCGATCGACCCGTCGATGCAGACCCGTATGACATTCGAGATACGTTCTGCTGGTTGGCTCCAGAGGTTCAGCTTTCGGCCGAGAAGCTGCATGCGAAAGCGAATGGAGCATTAACAACTGCTTTGCCGCAGCTACAAGGCTGGAAGATCGCTCCGAGTGACGCGGCCAAGATGACGACTCAGGCGATTGTTGACAGAACTCGCTGGAACGATGAGCGCCGTCGGGTGCTATTGGGTACAACGGATCGCTTCTTGACGATGACTCGAACGATCCGTCGTGCGCCCGGGGAGAAGTGGATTTCGGTGAATGCGTTTCGATGCGGTCCTGACTTGAAAGAGCCGATGCATGCCTGCGTGACGGTCAATCGCTGGCCACTTTTGTATGCCGAAGTGAGCATGCGTGAGGGGTCGTACTATCCCGATCCGCTGATGGCGTTTATTCCCGAAGAGCTTGGCGAAAACCTGACCGTTGAATTGAGCTTCATACCAACAAAGGAGACGGCTAGTCTCGACTTTCGGGGAGTGACGTTAAGTGTTGATCGGCCGGGGCTATTGGTCATTCCGCTGGAGGAGGGGGGTGATGGGATAACAAAGCTACCGAGGCAGGTTGCGATTCGTCAGGAACCGATGCTGGGCCAGTACGCTTACGTTGACTATGAGTGGCAGGGGGAAGCGGGAAGCTGGATGAAACTGGAGTTTGCCGATCATGGCCAGTTCGTAGCTGACTTAACCAAGGACTCGCAGGCAATGACAAAACGCTATCGGCAGGGCAATCGGAATCAAGCAGGACCGCGCGAGGAGCGAGGCTGGCGCAATTCGTATTCTTACATCGAAGGGCGGCATACGTCATCTTCGATTGTCCTTGGTCAAAACATTGGGACTGACAAGCATCGAGTTGAACGAAACTTGTTTGATGATTTTGGGCCGTTCGAGATTTCGGCGATTCGTTTCTCTGCTGGGGATGAAGGGGGAAGCAAGATATCGCGATTGATACTGGCGCGGCATCCGCAGATGTTTCACTGGCTGCGGGAACAACAAAAGCCGCGAGAACCGCTGGAGGCTGGTCGACTGGTGCACGAGCGTGAGTACTCGCTAGCGGGGCAGTATTCGGCTCCGATTATTGAGCCGTTTGCGCCGAGCGCGACCTGGTTTGGTGTTGTGGTCGGCAAAGAGCATTTTGGCGAAGAGCGGGTTTTGCAGACCAACCCGAATGAGCAAAATCAGCCTGTGCGGTTAGTCCATTGCGTTAAACTGCAGGTTGGCCAGCGAACTGAACTGGAGATTGTTTGTTCGCATCTTCCCGGCCATAACTGGCCCCTGAAGGTTTTGGCGAATGGCGAGAGTTTTTTGGAGGTCTTGATTCCGACTCAGGCACCAGCCGACCCGCAAACCGCGGTCTGGGAGACTCACCGAGTTGACTTGAGTCGTTTTGCCGGGCAGAACGTCGTGCTTGTAGTTGAGAACGGTTCGAACGACTGGAACTATGAGGTCGCGGTCTGGAAGTCGCTGCGGCTGAGGGCTGGGAATTGATCAGCTGCTGGTTACGTATGAGAGCATGGATTTCAGGGAGTGGCTGCAAAACCGACATGTGGCGAAGTCGGGACCTTGATTCGCTGGGTGAAATGTTCCTGCGTATGAGGTTTGAATTGGCGGCTGCTAGCTGTCATTCGCTTAAGGGGACGAGGAACCTCCGGGTTCGCACCATTGCTCGCCAATCGTTTAGTGGCAGTGGACAGGCGCGCATAAGAAGCTTGGCCGGGTGAAAAATTCGAGGTGTGCCGCGCGCCTTTTTTTGTGGTACACTTAGAGGCTGGAGTGGATCGCGGTAGCTTCTTATCTCATCTTCTGGTGATTGCCCCGACCGTCTCTTCGGCCTATTTTCTTGCGTCGCGTTCTGGATGGTTTGGCGTCTTTGGGTTCCCCGGCTGCTACTGGTTCTCTGTGGAAAGCTCGCGTCTGTACGGTCATGATGTTCAAACAGACATGACGCACAAACAGGTGAGCTTGGCCGCGATCGATTCAACAATCTGCGCCCAAGATGCCAACGATCAAAGATTCAGGCGAGATCATCGCTGGATCGGTCAGGCCCGGTCTAAGGTGTCACGTTAGCTTTTGCATTTCCCCGTACGCATACTGTGTCGACGAGTCGAGCAAACAAACGTTGCCTGCCTGGGCAAGGAATCGCCATGTCAACTATGGAAATTGACCGATCAAATCCTGTCTCGTCATCCGAGTTTGCCGCTGTCGACTTGCAGCGAGTGGCTGAGATTTCGGTACGGCATCGGCAGATTTCTAACTTTTTGCAGAGTGAGAACTACGGGGCGATTCTGCTGCAAAAGCCCGAAAACCTGAGCTGGCTGACTGCCGGGTCGGATTGTCAGCGTGGGCTTGGACCAGCTACGAGCGCGGCGATTTTTGTAACACCCGATTCGCGTGTGGTCGTGTGCAGTAATGTGGCGACTGCTCAGTTGTTTGAAACTGATTTGGCTGGTTTTGGGTTCCAACTCAAAGAGCGTCCCTGGTACGAGCCACGTGATGTGCTGCTGGGCGACTTATGCCGCGGCCGACGTGTCGCCAGTGATACCGGTGCAGCCGGAACAACAGATGTTTCACTGCGATTGACCGGGCTGCGATTGCCATATGTCGACTTCGACGTTGAACAGGTGCGACATGCGGGGCGGGTAGTGGCCCATGCGGTTGAGGCGACGGCGCGCGGGCTGGTGGCTGGGCGTCACGAGAACGAAGTGGCAGGGGAATTGGCTCACCGCATTTTGAAGTATGGGGGCCAACCCGTTCGGCTGCAGGTGCTGATGGATGGGCGGGGGCAGCGGTTCAGGCATTGGGGGCATGATGACTCAGCCATGTTCAAGACCTGCACGCTCTTAGCAGTTGCCCGAATTCGGGGACGTCACGTGGCTGCAGCGAGGACAGTTTCGTTGGGGCCGGTTCCTGAAGCATTCAAAGCAGACTTCGAAAAGATGTCGCTGATTCTGGCGACGGGGATGTTCTTCTCTCAAGAAGAGTGGGAGCTGTACGAAGTCTGGAATCGCGTGCGGCGGATCTATGAGAAGGCGGGAGCCGAAGATGAATGGCGAGCCGCCGATCAAGCTTGTATCGCAGAATATGCGTTCGAAGAGATCTCGCTGGCACCGACAAGCCAATATCGCTTGAGTACTGGGGTACCTGTCTTCTGGCATCCTTCGGTTGGCACGGCACTTGGGGGGGAGACAGTTCTTGTTACTTCCAAGGGCCCCGAGTTGCTGACGCCGGCCACCGATTGGCCCCAGCTTAGTATTGCTGTGAAAGGGGCCGAAGTGCTTGTTCCGGGGATACTGGAATTACCGGGTTAGGACTTGGTGCGGCAAGGCCATGGCCAACGAGTGAACGGTTGAGCCGCCGCCTTCTGCAGCCTATTTAGCACGCCAAAAGTGTTTATCGGCGATGTAATTTGCTGCTCGAAAGTTGGCCGAGTCGGCGGCGAAGCGTTTGGCATCGACGGGATAGCCTTTGGTCGGTTTGATACCGGGAATACGACTCCCCCACCAACTGTTCCAGGCTTCCATCAATAGCTCTCGCAAGGTTTTGCAAATCATTGACGAGAGTGCGACGGGGAAATGGGACTCGGCCCGTGGTTGAAACCGGGCTTCCATGTTGCCCAGGTGATAACGACTGAGGAGAGCGGTCTCTTGCTCTCGCGTTACGAACAGGCCGGGATAGGCGAGCGAGAGAAGCCCATCGTAACGATTGCGGCCACCATGCTTGTCGGCGACCAACAAAGTGGGCAGGGCTTCGGCATCGGGCCAACTGGTCTTCAATAGCGACATGGCTTGCGACGATGTTACTTCGGCCTTGTTGCCGGAGCTTTCCAGGAATGCGTTAAAGTCGGAGGTCCAGGTTATTCGGGCGGCTACTAGAAAGACTTCGATTTTGTTGCTAGCCAGTTGCTGGCCAAGGTCAGCCGCGAGGTCGACAGTCAGTTGATCGGACCACCAACCGGCTAGCGGAAATTCGATATCTGTGAACCAAGGCTCCGACGCAGGAGCCGACGTAGCGCGAACCGCTGTAAGGAGTTCAGCTACGGTTCGAGGCTGATAACCCAAATGCCTCAGCACCACGGCGACTGCTCGTTCGAGAGGTTCGCGAGAACCGCCAGCAGTGTAAACCACCTTGGAGTCGGCCACATGCAACTGATGCAGCGACGCAGGAGGGGCGGCCGAGATGACGGGCTTTAGAGAGTTCCAAAGTTGGTCGATCGCAGCCGGAGAAGGGAGAGATAGCCCGACGATCGCGTGAACCAGCGGACCCAGGTTTGGGCCTAGCCCCGCTTCGTCCATTCCCAGATAGTTGTACTGCATCACGAGAATGGCTTTGGGTAGTGTAGTGATTCGCAAGTGAGAGACATGATCTTGCGGCGACTAACCTGTGCTGTTGAGATTCGCTTGATCATATGAAGACACTGCTCATGTGAAGGCACTGTCGAAGCCAGTGGCAAACCATGATTAGACCTTACCCTTGCGAGATACGACGCTAGCGGCGACGACGTTGTTGACGCTGTGAACGTCGGGCCAATGCAAAAACGGAAGAATACCGAGCAGCAGGCGACCGCTGGCCCGTTAACTGGTTGACAGACAATTGATCGAGCCGAGGGATGGGGTGGGAGCTGCGAATCCAGCTAGAGAGTTCGGCATTGAACAAGTCGATGAGTGCGGCAAAGCACGATGCGACGATAGGGCCAACAAAAATTCCAAGGATGCCAAAGGCTTGTAATGCACCCAGTACGCTCACGAAGGCCAACAGAGGGTGGAGCTTTGCGTCGCCATTTAACAGGTAGGTGCGAATCACGTTGTCAGCCAGACCAATGGCGATTATCCCCCATAGAACCAGCAAGATGGCCCAGGTGACGTGCCCCGAGAAGAAGAGAATAATCGCACACGGAACCCAGACAATCCAGGTTCCTGCGAGGGGAATCATGGCTGAGATAGTGGCAAGGATAGTAAAGGTAAAGAAGTGGCCAAATCCTAAGAACCAGCAAACAGATGAGGTCATCAATCCCTGAACAAGAGCAGACAGAATGGTGCCATTGAAAACAGCACCCGTCACAACCGCGAATCGATTGAAGAGGGCTTCCTGGTGGCTGTCGGGGAGCGGAATCATCTGCTGTACGGCCTGCAGCATCTTGGGACCATCTTGCAAAAAGAAAAACAGGGCTAGCAGGAACATCCCAGCGCTGATTGTAAAGCTGGTCATCGCAGCTGCGATTCCTAGTGAGGATCGGCCAAGAGTCCGAGCGGCGTAGGTACTGGCCTGGCCCAAAGAATCAATCGCCTGATCGACCGCCTGCAGCAGGGCTGGAGTGACCCACTCTTTAGGCAGGATTTTCTCGCAATACTCCCGAAGCTGGTCGGAATTAGATGCCAGAGAGAGGGACTGGCGAATTGATGGGTAGTGATTTATGGTCCAGTCGGTCAGCTCAAGGGCCGTCGTAAGTAACGCCATGCCAACGGGAATAACGACCACCGCCACCAGAGAGACAGTCGTCAGCATCGCTGCCCAGACGCTATGGTTCCCCGTTCGAGAGAGGAAGTATCGATTGAGCGGCTGACACACAATGGCAACCATCCCGGCCAGAAGTAGCGGCATCAGAAATGGAAGCAAAACCTGGTAAAACATCCCTCCCAGCAAAACAATCAGTAGTGCGAGAACTACCAGCGAAACGATCTGAGACATGCCGATTTCCGATTGGGCCTGTAAAGGGTGGCCGTGCTATGATTAGCCAATTGGAATAGTGTACCGGTGTTCGAGCCAGTTGCGTGAAGTTTTAGTCACAAACAAAGGTGTTTTACGGTGATGCCAGTGTCGTCCACCAGTTCTGTTTCGTCCACAAGGATTCCGTGGTTCAGCGCTATGGGGGCGATTTTCGCCGGTCTGGCTGTAGCTTGCGGTGCCTTCGCTGCTCATTCGCTGGAACAAGTTTTTGCCGAGCAGTATGAGGGTCAAACTCGAACGGTTGGTGGTCAGGAACTAGCTGCGGGTTACAAGTACCTCGCCGACTTTAAGACCGGGGCAGAATATCAGATGTTTCACGGTCTAGCGCTCCTGGCGCTTGCCAGCCTGCGGCCGGGCGCCTGGAAGACCGCTGCTGGGATTTCATTTTGCGTCGGAATCGTGTTCTTTTCGGGTAGCCTCTACGCATTGACACTGTCGGGCATGCGTTGGCTGGGTGCGATTACGCCGATTGGCGGGGTTGGGTTTTTGGTCGGCTGGATTTGCATTGCGATTCACTTGATGAAAACGACTTCCGCTTCCGGGGAAGGTCCTCGTTCCTAAGGACTGGCTGATCAACTCGACCGATGGGGCCACCGAGCAAAGAACTTGTCGAGCAGCGGTTCTCGAACTCGTGAAGCGCCATCGACCGTGGTCTCTGCAGAAACTGATCCGGGTCAACTGGGATAGCCCAACCGTCCCGGCTTGGCTAAACTTCCAGCCGACTATCAGCAGAAATGGAACTGGATTGTGCGGGGAGAATTTTTCCCCTGCAAAAGCGACGACGTGGCTTCAGGAGGAACAGGGGCATGGAATCAACCGACGTCGCCATTATCGGCGGAGGAATTGTCGGGTTGGCCACTGCCTACCGATTGCTGCAGCGGTTTCCTGAACAGCGGGTGACGGTGATCGAGAAAGAGCCGCACGTTGCGCTCCATCAGACGGGTCACAATTCGGGCGTCCTGCATACTGGTATTTACTATCAGCCGGGATCGCTGCGGGCCAGCAATTGCCGCGATGGTAAGCTCGCGATTCAAGACTTTTGCGACCGGGAAGGAATCGACTACAAGTTGTGTGGCAAGGTCATCGTCGCCACAAAGCCGTCCGAACTTCCGCAATTGCAGAAGATTTATGAGCGTGGCCTTGCGAACCAGATTCGGTGCGAGCTGGTTGGCCCTGAGCGATTAAAAGAGATTGAGCCGCACGCTCAGGGGGTGAAAGCGATTTGGGTTCCTGATGCAGGGATCGTTGACTATCGGGAAGTTTGCGACCGGATGGTTGATCGGCTGGTTGCAGGTGGGGACCAGATTTTGACCAGTGCCCGTGTTTACGGAATGTATCGCGATGGCTCGGAAATGGTGATTGAGACCACGCGGGGCGAAGTAAGTGCGAAGCTTGTCGTGAATTGTGCCGGTCTCTACAGCGATCGGGTCACATGGATGTCGGGACAAAGCCCACCCGCTCAAATTGTTCCATTTCGTGGCGAGTACTTCGAGTTAAAACCCTCGGCACAGCATTTGTGTAATGGGTTGATTTATCCCGTCCCCGATGCCGAGTTCCCGTTTTTGGGTGCCCACTTCACTCGCATGATACACGGAGGTGTCGAGTGTGGCCCGAACGCCGTTTTTGCATTCTCCCGTGAGGGTTACCAGAAACTGAACGTCAATCTCTACGATCTGGCAGAAGCAGTCACGTACCGGGGCTTTCTGGCGTTGGCACTGCGGCACTGGCAGGCAGGCCTCGGTGAGATGTGGCGATCAATGAGTAAGACGGCCTTCGTATCTGCCCTGCAGAAGTTGGTGCCGGAGATCCGAGCAGATCAGTTAGTGGCTGCGCCTGCTGGTGTGCGCGCTCAGGCCTTGTGGCCCAACGGCCAGTTGGTCGACGACTTCCTCATTCAGGAAAAAGACCTGGTGATCAACATTTGTAATGCTCCGTCACCGGCTGCGACGGCCTCGCTTAACATTGGGCAGATGGTTGTTGAACTGATGGCTCCCAGGTTGGCGGGCTAGCAAGTGCGAGGCGTTGCTTCAATCGGTCAGTTGACCGAGCTATGGAACCGGAAGTCCAAGGGGACAAGCTCCCCGGCCAAAGCATGCGTGATCAAGCCGAGCGCGTTAGGGGATATTGCCCAGACCACAGTCATTCTGCCTGCCATTAAACAGGCGTTTCCCGACTGTTCGATCAAATGGGTGATTAATCAGGAACTACACGACCTGCTGGTCGACCACCCAATGATTGATGGTTTGATTCCGTTTGAACGGCGGGGAAGCTGGGGAAGTTGGCTCGCGCTATACCAACGGCTTTATCACGAGAAGTTTGACTTGGTATTGGACCTGCAGGGGCTATTGCGAACAGGGCTGATGGCGGCTGCGGCACGTGGTACGCTGTGCCTGGGGATGGAGACTTCTCGCGAAATGGCGTGGCTGGCCAATCACGCTCAATTCAATGCAACAGGCTGGGAACTACCTGCCTACCAGCGATATTGCCACGTCGCTAGTGCATTTCATGCAGACTGGCCACCCTATGAATGGCCGATTCCTGACGAGTATGCAGATGCCGCCAATAAGCTATTGGCTGACCTCCCCAGGCCGATTGTTGCTGTTCACCCTGGTGCGAAATGGGAGACCAAACGCTGGCCAGCGGTGAAGTTTGCGCAAGTGGTGGCAGACGCTTCCAACAAGTTCGGCGGGAGTGCTGTCCTGATTGGCGGTAAAGCGGAACGGGAATTGACTGACTCGTGCGCCAACTCGATCAGACGATTCGCCCCTAAAATGGCGGTGTGCAATCTGACAGGACAGACCAGCTTGCAGTTGCTACCGGCAATTCTTAAGCGAGTTGATTGCGTCTTGACCAATGACTCGGGGCCGCTCCATCTGGCTGCGGCTGTCGGAACGCCGGTTTGTGGCGTCTTCACGTGTACGTCGGCCGAGATTTCGGGGCCTTCACTTGCCGGGGAGGTTGGACAACGGCATCGATTGATTGCGACGCAAGTCTCGTGTGCGGCCAGTTACAAGAAGGTTTGTCCATTCCACGGAACGGCTCATTTGGCGTGCTTTAACGAGCTGGACGTTGGGCGAGTTTCACAGGGGCTTGATGATATTCTGGCAGGGATTGCGGGGCTGCACCCATAGGCGGGTCGCAGCGCTTTGCTCTTTTGGAAAATTGGAGCAGGTTCGAAAAGCCACGCTTTTGTTCCTGGATAGGTTGTTATTCACCGCTGGGTTTGTCGGCTGCAGTGAACTCCTCGGGGGCGGGCTTTAAGTCATCAAGGGAAAGCAAGTAATAGGGACGCGACTTATCGACCCATGCCTCGCCGACTTCTGGAACGGTCCAGACGGTTTGCTCACCTAGCTTGGCCACCAGCTCGCTGTTGTTTGTGCGAGCGAAGGCGTATTCGAGCTGCAGCTCCCCCTTGTCAGTTGCGCGAAACTGGAGACAAAGCAGAACTTCGGGATCGGTCCCTTCGACGAAAGCAAAGAGTCCGCCATCGACAATCGGTGCGGCTGGCTTCTCGTAACGATAGATCGGACGCTCAAGAAGTCTCAATGTGCGAACAACGTTGTCCGAAGAGGCACGGCTGTCTCTGTTAAGTATCACAGAGAACTGTTGAGTCAGTCGCCGCATGGCTGCCAGTCGCTGGCCTGCTGGAAGTGTAGCGAGGAGCGGCTGACCAACTGGCGTGAAACTGACTCCTGGTTCATGCGAATCCCAGGCCAGCTTTGATCCCATCTTCAACTGAATCGGCTGAGCCGACAAACTGGTCAGGTCCACCGTCGCATTTGTTAGTGGCGAGAACCACTGGTAGACGGAGCAGTAGGCGACGGGAATTCCCTGATCGAGCACGAGATAGTCGAGGCCGTGCACTGTTCCTGCGGATGGGTTGGTCCAGCGGAGCCGTGGGGTTTCATCTACGACTGCTGGTTTTGCCGTAGCCTCTTCACCAACCTGAAACTGGGCTGACCTCCGAAACCGCTCGGCCACGGTGTTCGACGACCATGTCTCCCAGTCCTCTGCATTCGCGACCGTTTCGTTTAAAAGAAACGTGATGCCAAGCAATAACAACAAAGCGGAGCCGAAAACAATCTTCATTGAATTGTCCAACGTAAGCGGAGCACAGACTTGGGCGTATCGATTCGGCCGACCTGGCTGAAACGCCTGTCAGATTCAGAAATCCTGCCGGTTTCTCCCGAAAAATGAAACCCGCTGCATCTATATTTTCGTGATTAGCCTGTTAGGGTTACGCGGAAGGAAGTTCCATCGCATCACCTCCTTGGGACAAATGGCTGTGCTGGTGCGAGAACCCCGGATTGACGGTTCGGCAACGCCATATCAGAAAGGACTTGGAAATGCTCTTCATGATGAAGAGCCCTCGCCGCGATTGGTGCTGATAGTCGGCAAACGCGGTGCGCAGACAGAGCAATTACGGTCGCATAGTCTGCAAGGTTGGTCACGTTTCCGAGGACCAGTTGTCAGTCGGTATACAAAACCAGGCTGGTAATGCTGAACTCTTCGGGCCAGCGAGCGTTCTCAAAGGAAAGCGTATCGAAGGTCGAATTGACAATGTACCGAAAGCTGCGATGCTCGACTGGAACAGAAACGCAAACTTGCTGCCATCGCAAGCTTGACTGGTCACGTTCAAGGGAATTCGTTCCAGTCACGGTAACGGGCAATACCTCTTGAGTCTTTCCTTTGCGCACCAAGTTGAACTCGATTAAGTAGACCCGCGTCGGACGATTCAGCGAAAGCTTGTGCAAAAACGTAGTGCCTGAATCGAGTTGCTCGGTCCGCAGCACGTTGACATGATCGGAAACGGGCATTTCGGCGAACGGGTACACTTTTGCATTGTGAAGCATGATGAGCCGATCGTTCAAGATGCGCTCATCGATGTAAACCGGGTATGGATCCTGATGAAAGATGGCCGACAGCACGGCTGATGGCAACCCGGCCCTCAGGCAATTGACGAACTGCCAGCGACGCTCTGCGAATGCTTCGCCATATCGAAGCGCCCAACTGAAATTCAGTTGGATCGCCACAGCCATCACTAAAAGCGAAGATTGCCATACCGTTCGCCATCGCGGCCGAACGACATAGACTCCGACCAGATAACATGCAGCCAGACTGGGCAGCAGCAGAGTCGTATAGCGAGGAGCGTTCCCTCCCTGGTCGCTGCGAGCGATTGCGACCGCAATACCCAACAATGCAGGGCTGACAAGCAGCGTCAGCAGTCCGAGTGATCGAAACCGATTCTCCTTCTCTCGGTATACCGAGTTGAGAATAAGAGCCGCAGAACATATCAATAAAAAGACCGTTATCGGGCCAACGACTCCCCAATAGCCTGAGTAGTAAGGTCCCCACGCGACTGCGAAGAATTGAAAGAGGGTGGAAACTCGCTTTGAAAGACCAGGTGGGACAGAGGCTGCGCGCGGAGCAAGGTGGAACCCGACGAAGTAGAAGCACAGGAAAAGCGAGGCCGCGAGAAGCAGGCCCACCACCGGCCACCATGATCGTGGAGACGCACCAGGGTCTGACTGTTGATAAAGATCATGGCGAATGACTACGGACCACAAGAACACAAGCAGAGGCCCTGCCATGAGCAGGCCGTTACCGCCGCACAGAGTAAGGGCAATTGTGATCAGTCCTAAGAGGGTTAGCTTCTTCTGCAGGCTACCTGTTCGACTAGACGCCAACAAGAAGACAACGATTGCGATCAGTAAGCAGGGGAGCGCAAATCCGACCTGAAAGCTCCAGAGCAAATTCTCTGCTTGCCCCCAGTGGAGCCACAGCAGTGGAAAAAACGTATCAGTCACAGAGGGCCGCCCCCGGATTTGGGAAGCGGCCAAGATGCAGATCATGGCACACAAGCTGAGGATGACAACGATGGCGTACATCCCGGCAGAATGGAGCCCGACTGTCTGATGCAGCGTCAACAGCAGCAGTCTCGGCAAAAAGATTCTGTGTTCGTTGTGGAGCGACCAGAGCCATTGCAGGGTCAGGGGTTTGTGGCCGGTGAAGACCTCGATTAGTTCGAAGTCATCGCCCGAAGGAATATCGGTCGAGAAGCTGTTGACGAACCACAATCCGGCAGCAGCGCAAGAAAACCAGACGGTCCACACCAGCAGCCATGTGAGTAAAAAGGTGTCAGGAACCTTTAATGGCTTGGATTGACCCACTGGAGTCTCTTTGCAGGCTAAGAACCTATCCGAAAATCGGGTTGTGCTTGTTCGGAAACCTTCGATCTGACCGTACCACGTCGCCGCAGCAGCGAGTTCTCGGATAGGCTCTAAGGGTTTTGGACGCCTTGATCAACCTTCGCGAACATCATTCACCCACTGCTGCAATTGCCAGAACTGCTTTGCGAACTCGGGCTGGTCGCTTCCCATCGGGCTTTTGAAAAACGACGCCAGAAACGTAGCGAGGCCAAACTTCCCGCGTCGAGATTCCCGCTCAACCAGCCGCACGAGGTCCAGTACGAGTGGTGCCGCGAGAAGTGAGTCGCAACCCTGCCACGTGAACTGGAGCATCATTTTTGTCCCCAGAAACCCTTCAAAGTGAATATGATCCCAGGCCGTCTTCCAGTCTCCCATCGATTCGATGTACTCGATGGAGACGAGCGTCTGGGGCTTGTACCCCAGTATCTCCTGCAGCAAATGATCTTTAGAGCGAACTTTGTTGGACTTGTTGACCGGGTCGTCCAATACTTTGCCATCCATGTTTCCAAAGATGTTGTGCCCGACCCAGCTTTGAACCATCAGATTCCGGGCGGCAAACATGGGCGCCAGGACCGACTTCATTAATGTCTCGCCCGTTTTGCCATCGCGACCGGTATGCAACACCCGAGCGCGTTCAGCCATTTCGGTTATCGAGGGGATATCGGTTCCGACCGATGGGGTGAAGTTGATATGGGCAAAGCCGGCTTGAATGGCTGCGATGGCGTATAGGCAACTGGGTGGAAGAGCAAGTGAGTTTTTCGCGAGCCCTGCTTCCAACTGGCCAAGTGACAGATCGCGGAGGGATGCATCGATAGGGGGCTCAGTCGATGCAACATTAACCACCAGAACGGATTGCAGTTGATGCCTGGCCTTGAACTCGATCATGTCGGCTGACAAGCGCTGGATCGCTTCGATGGCAGTTTCCGGGGCTGACTGCTCTACCGTGGGCTGCGAAGCGAGCGAGGTGATTGTCTTGCCAGCATTTTTCAGGCTTCCCTGCCTGACGTTCTGGTCGAAGAGTGCCAAATCGGATTTGATCGCTTCAAGAAGCGGGGGTGAGAAAACTCGGGACTTTTCCCAGAGCTCCTGGGCGCTGGCCCAGTACGTGGTCTCCCGAATGTCGTGCCCCCCGACGACAAGTTGCTGCCAATCGATAAGCTTCAAATTGGCGAACTCGGGGCGTTCCGTAACGAGGCCGCTGGTTCCGCTTAGACCTTTTTGGAGTGCCAATAAGCCAACGGTTGCTGTTGTCGCAACACCACCCCAGGCACCGACGAACCAGATTCCTACTTTGGGAGCCAACATACGAAACAGACTTTCTGCGGTAAAGCAATACAGCCAAATGAGTTATAGAGTTATAGCCAAGATGAAACGGGCGAGTTGCCAGGGTGGCTGCTAAGGTGGGCGTGAAAGGTCAAGGCTGACTTTCCCTCCAGCTTAGGTCCCTGCACTAGCCCATTCAATGGTTAAACGGTCAGAACCCGCAGCGGTTGTAGAGGGGTGTTTCGAACATAACTGTTTTACTGAACACAACTTAAAACAGGTAAAGAACGCCACATCACAATACGGGAGCGGGGTGTGAAACAACCGAACGCACGGATTGTAGAGACCAAGCTGCCGGTCGATTTCGGCGAAAGAATTAGGTAATCCGGAGTCGATCGGCCTGGATCTGCGGTCCAATTTACCTGACTGATCGCCGCAACCGGCTGGAGCAGTTCCGTTTCGCGAGAAAAACGGGGTTCTAGCCACCCTTTGCCAAAGCCGAGTTGTTTCGCCGAGCGCGGAACGCAAAAATTCTGTCAGCGGTCCTGACATGCTAGCCGAGCAACTTTTCACTTGCCGATTCCTGTAGCCAGTTATGGCCGCTCGAACCGACAGAATATCGGATAAACCTTTATGTATTATCGGCTTAGGAAGATTGTAGAAGGAACTTTTTTCTTCCGTCGAATGCTGCCCGCCGGAGCAGTATGCCTGGTAGTCAGCATTCTTTTTTCCGGGTGCGGATCAGGGACGGCGGTCCCGACTACGGTGAAGTACAAGCCCGATAAGAGTGCGGCAGCTGAAGAGTGAATTCAATACCGGTCAGCGATAGAATCCATTAAGTATTGCTCCCTCCTTAAATTCGCCCCCTCTTGCTTTAAGACGTTTCAGTCGCCCGTGTTTCGGTCAGTTGGAATTTCCCGGAATGAACTCGAATCGTCAGAGAACTGTCGCAACTATCCTGGGTTTGGCGGGAATGCTGGGCCTGGTGGCCCAAGCAGGTTGCAGCAAGCCGTCAATGGCTCAGTTCAAGCCGAATGAGAGGACGGCAAAGCTGATCGCCCCCGCTGCAGGCAAGATCAAGCAGGTCATCGCCGACAACTTTGGAACTCCCGATACGCTGGTTGCCTGGGCCAAGTTTCCAGTCGCGTATGGTGGCTACGAGGGAACAATCAAGGGGATCAATTCACCAACAGCGTTAGCAATCGAGTGGCAGGGTGAGGCCCCCACTGGACCGATTGCCAATCGCAGTCTCGTCTGGCTGTCCGGAGCAAAGCGAACCGCTGGGGAAGACCGCGTCGCCCGGTATGAGTCGGCCGGAGAGAAACTAGAGTTCACTGCAAGCGGTTCGTCAGCAGAGGTTGCAGTCGGTGATCGAATGCTGGTCGATGCCGGAAAGACGCTTGTCTTCGGGAAGAAAGTCTACCAGCGAAACTGTATGCATTGTCATGGGACGACGGGCGATGGTCAGGGGCCAACGGCTCCTTACCTCAATCCCCTGCCACGTGACTTTCGGAATGGGGTCTTCAAGTTTACATCAACTCATTCGGGCGAGAAGGCAACTCGGGAGGACTTGCGACAACTGTTAGCCAACGGGATTCCTGGGACATATATGCCCTCGTTTCTTTTACTAGGTGAGGATGAGACAACCGCGGTGATTGAATATGTTCGCTGGTTGGCCATGCGGGGCGAATACGAAAAACGGCTGATCGACGAATTGGCCGACTTCACAATCGATGGGGTCAACGAATCGATCAAGAAGTCAGAAGAAAAGCAGGCTGAAGCGATTGCTGCAGGCGAGAAGCCCGAAGAACCTGTTTTGACCTCAGAAACAGCTCTTGCAAAGGCATCGGAGTCATTTGCTGGTTTCGTTAAGGATGATCTGCCTGACCTTGAAGAAGAAACTGCCGACTTCGTCGCCAGCCTGTGGAAGCGGGGGGAAGATTCAGGAAGTTTGGTCGTGCCGATTTCTGAACGGGTCAACGACGACGAAGCGTCACGCGAACGGGGACGGCTGCTTTACTTGTCCGACAAAACTAAGTGCTACACTTGCCACGGGATCACAGGACGGGGGGATGGCTCTTCGCAGGATCAGTATTGGGCCAAGCCTGGTTCCGATGAAAAGTATGCGGTTAAAGGGCTGCACGACAGTTGGGGAAACCCGATTCCACCTCGCGACTTAACTAAGGGTCAGTACCGAGGGGGACGACGCCCGATTGATCTGTATCGTCGACTGTATGCCGGGATCAAGGGAACACCGATGCCCGCGTTTGGTGGGACCGTCCTGCAAGAACAAGATATATGGGAT
>JAIXVG010000601.1 GCA_027483145.1 Planctomyces sp. | reverse complement strand
GTTGCCCCCCCTCCCCTCCCCTCGATACATTGAAGCGACACAGCACTGCCGACGACAAATCTTAACCCGGCCTCGCCCAACCAGCGGCGCGAAGCAAAACAATCACAGGCCATCCAGTACCATGACGGGTCCCGCCAATTCGACCCTCCCTACCGGTCCTGCGCTGGCTCACCCACCCCTGCTCCCTCTTCCGACCGCGACGCCCGGCCAACAACCGCTTGCTTCCCTGGCAGGCTGCCTGCTTGCGCTGATGGTTCTCGTCTCTCAACTCATCAGACTGACCATTCGCGACCAACCAGGCTGGTTAGCCATCTGGTTTTATGCCACCCCCCCCGCATTGCTGCTGCTAGTCAGTCTTCTGACTGCTGGTCTCCTTAGGCAAATTCTCTGGGGTAGATATCGAACGTTTCTGTCCCGCACCTGCCGCTGGCTGTTGCTGTTAGCAATCGCAGCTTCGACCATCCGCGTCGTCGCGACTGAATTCGCCTGGCGCAGCCCTGCCAGCCAACCTACCGACAGCCCATTTCGCTTGCTCTATTGGAATATTGGCCATGGAGCCTGGGGCTGGGATGCCATTTTTGATGAGCTCGCCCACTCGAATGCTGACCTCATCGCACTGGTTGAAACAGGGTCTTGGGCAAACTCCCTTCCGAAAGAGGAATGGACTCGGCGCCTCCCCGACTATCAGGCAGTTCATTGCGGAAACCACAAAATTCTGCTCGCGAAAAACGGCTACCTGAAGGCCTGGCCAGAAGAGATGACCGTCAACTGCAGTTGGTACTCGATGGAGAAGGAGTATCAGGGAAGCTCGATTAGTGTCGCGGTTGTCGATATTTACGCTCGCCCCGACTTCGATCGCCTCTCCGCTGCCGATAAAATGCTGTCAAACGCCACCAAGTACGCCGGAAAGCCCTTCGTTTTGGTTGGCGACTTTAACACCCCGCCCGATTCCCGCGCGTTTGATTCCTGGGCCAAAACCTTACATCCTCTCCTCAGCGAAGCTCGCGGCTCCTGGCTTCCCACCTGGCCAGTCCCGCTCCCTGTTCTTCAGCTCGACCAGGCCTGGGCCACTCCCGAAATTGCCCTCGTCTCGGCCCATATCGGCTGGTCACTCGCCTCCGATCACCGCCCCATCTTGCTCGAATTGTCACTCAACGGTCTCGCTAACGCCCCTCCCCCAGATTAGCCCAATTGGTACTCTCTGCGGGAAACCTGACGGCCCTCACAGGTCGACTCAACCCCGTTTTCTTGAACCAGCCTGCCGGTAAAGCTAGACTGGCGACCCGGCGGTAAACTTCATTTGTGGCAAGCGTTTGCGGCAACATGATTAGAGACCATTCCAAAACTCGGTTGGTGGCAGGTTTTGTTCGGCAAGTCACGATGCCGAATTCTCTGCCAGCCGGTTTTGAAACCGCTTCTAGACCGCCGCAATCGATGTCGTCGAATCTGCTCGCGACTTGGGACACTGGGGAGTTGTCGACCTTGCACCAAAGTCGTCCAGGCCCCAAATAGCTTTCCGAGCCGTAACCTCGACTTTACCCTGAACTACTGGTGACCATTATTTCGATGTGCTGGCTCTTGCTGCGGCAGGCCACACTTGGGAACTGCGATAGCATGCCCAAAGCGACCGATGTCAGAATCCAAGACGTTGTATGCGAGTTCGAGACGATTTCGTTTCGACAGCCAATGTCGATTGCCGGACGCGCCGTCGACCATACTACGATCGCTACCGTCACCCTGACCGCTGAAAGTCGCGACGGAAAAAAGCATGCCGTAGGAGCAGGGAGCGTCCCCTTTTCAAATGAGTGGGCCTGGAATACGACCGCCGTTTCTGCCGCCCAGTCCGAGCAGGCATTCAAGGCCTTCGTCGAACAGGTTGTCGAGTTGGGAGGCGTTTGTAACGAGCTAGGCCATCCCGTCGACTTGGTCTACCACCTTGCAGGTGAATACGACCATCTTGCCAAAACCCTTTCTCGAAATCTGAAGATCGTCGAGCCAATCCCCCCGTTAGCCCAGCTAGTCGGGGCCAGCGCCTTTGATGCAGCCTTGCACGATGCTTTTGGTCGCATCCATGGAACCGCCAGCTACAACCTGCTGGGGTCCAAGCACATGGCCCATGATCTGGCCGAGTACCTAGGGAAAAGTTTTGCCGGGCAGTATCTCGACAAGTATGTTCGGGCCGAACCCGCTCCATCCTTAATGGCCAGCCATCTGGTCGGCTTCACCGATCCCCTGGTTGCCGCAGAAGTAAAGAGCCAGCCTCCATCCAAGGATCCAGTTCCCCTTCACTTGCAGGCCTGGATTGAAACCGGCGGAGTGTCGGCATTACGCGTGCAACTCAGTGGTCAGGATCTTGTTCAGGACATAGCCCGACTGACCAACGTCACAGAGGCCGCCGGCGAAGCCTTCGCTAAAAAAAGCCTTCCCGATTGGAAGCTCGTCATCGATTTTGGCTTCCTGACTCCCGGTATTCCGTATGCACTAGAGCTGGTTCAGCGCATCAAGAAAGAGCAGCCAGCTCTCATCCCCCGCATTCTGGGACTCAATCAGCCAGTCAATCGCCAGGAAGCCCTCACTCCAGGTAGCTCAGTGAAGTCAATCGCCGAGATCGTCCCGGTCATCCTGGACGAATCGCTCCTCGATGTTGATGCTGTTTCAATAGCTAAGGATTTAGGTTATTCCGTTCTGGCCATCCGCATTTCCCGCGGCCAGACCGAATCACTCCTTACCGCTGCAGTCGCCCAACAAGCCGGAATGAGTCTGCTAGTGGCCGACCTGGCAGCCCCCAGCCTGGCCTGCTTGCAAACAGTCAGCCTTGCGTCGCGTCTGCCATCGGTGCTGGCAGTCGAGTCCTTCAGCCGACAGTTCTGCCCTGGTGCCAACAAACAGTGGATCCGCCAATTCCCTGAAATTTTCGCCCCCACCAACGGCTCCATCAGCGGCTCGAATCTCACCGGCGAAGGCTTGGGCTTCTGAGGTGCCCCGTTCGGTAGCGCCGCATTAGGAGCCGCGCACGAAGTAAGCGGTTCATAACCTCATTAAACCAACCCCTCAAAACCTGGATGACTGTTCCCCAAGATAACCGCACGTTGTACGGCTTACTTCCTGCGCTACTCCGATTGATGCGTCTTTCGTCAATCCGCTTTCTCTCCTATCCACTCTTCGGCAACTCCATCAATTGCGAAAACCGCTCCAGGACCACTTGCTTCAGCGGAGCAAACTCGGGAGTATCAAACTCACCCGACCGGACCAGCCCCTCTGCGACTAACCTGGCCTCTTCCAAGAGCTGCTTATCACGCACCAGATCTGCCACTCGTAGCGGCAACGATCCACTTTGCCGCGTTCCCAACACATCGCCCGGTCCACGTAGTTCAAAATCTCGCTCGGCCACCTCAAACCCATTGCTGCTCCGAACCATCACCTCTAACCGCTCCTGGGTCCCGATCGCTTCTGTTTCTGAACACAAAAAACAGTATCCACGGAACCGACCACGCCCCACGCGACCGCGAAGTTGATGAAGTTGAGATAGTCCGAATCGATCAGCATCCAGCACGATCATGAGACTCGCATTGGGGACATCAACCCCCACTTCAATCACCGTCGTCGCCACCAGAACTTGTATCTCGCCATCTCGAAACGCCTGCATCGTCGCTTCGCGCTCGGTCCGGTCGACCTGTCCATGAACCAGCCCAACCGTAAACGATCGCAACACACCTTGCCTTAGTTCCTCAAACGCCCGAACCGCCCCGACCGCTTCTTCTTCGACCTGATCATTATCGACCCGCGCACAGACAACATAAAGCTGCCGCCCTTCAGCCAGCTTTTGACAGACAAACTCCCACATCTTTTTTCGTAAGGTCTTTCCAACCACTCGGCTCGTATGAACCGGTTGACGCCCCGGCGGTAATTCAGAAATCACAGTCAAATCAAGATCGCCGAATTGGGTCAAACACAAACTGCGTGGAATCGGGGTTGCGGTCATCACCAAAACATGGGGCGATAGCTCCCCTTGCGAAAACCGGCTCCGCTGCAACACCCCAAACTTATGCTGCTCATCGATGACCACCACCCCTAACCGCTGGAACTTCACCGAGTCCTGAATGATCGCTTGCGTTCCCACGACGAGCTGAGCCTTCCCCTCCTCAATCGCAGCCAGCGTTTCGCGTCGAGCGGCGGCTCCCAGGCTCCCCGTCAATAGCCTGCGCTCGACTCGGCTGTCCCGCAGCAAATGGTCAATCGTCAGCCAATGCTGATTGGCCAGCAGTTCCGTGGGTGCCATCAGCACCCCCTGCAGCCCATTGGCGATCGCTGCCAGAAGCGCATAAACCGCGATCGCCGTTTTTCCGGCCCCGACATCAGCTTGCAGCAAACGATGCATGGCCGAGCGGCAACTTAAATCTCGCTTCAGATCAGCCACGGCCTGCATCTGACCAGCGGTAAACTCATATGGAAACAACCGCCGTATGCGGGCGTCAATTTTGGGGGTCACTTCAATGGGGGCAGCCACAGCCGCCACGTTCCAGGCTCTGCGCCGTAGCGTCAGTCCTAGTTGAAACTCTAGCAGATCCTGCAAAATGACTCGGCGTAAACCAGCCTGATACTCTTCCGTGGTTTGAGGGATATGGAGATTCGCAACCGCAGTCGACAAGTCCGGAACCTTCAACGATTCAAGCAGCCTTGTTGGAAACGGATCGGCGATCAATGCCCCAAAGTCCTCGACGGCGGTTCGGGTGAACCGCCGCATCTCGTGCATTTTCAGCCCCTCGGTGAGGCCGTACTTAGGCAGCAGTCCCCCGGTTGACTCCTGATCGTCTTCTTCCAGCCACTGAATTCGGGGATGGCTCAGTTCCCATCGCTGGTCTCGAAACTTGGCAACGGCCGAAGCCAGCACGACATCATCGGGCTTGAACTTGGCCAGCATATAGGGCTGATTGAACCAGAGCAGCCGTACAAATCCGCCGGGGCACTTGAGCAAAACGCTGGTCAGAGTTTTGCCGTTCCGCAGTTGCCGGGCATCTCGATCAACAACCGACCCACGAACTGTTTGCAGAATTCCTTCTTGCAGCTCACCGACAGATTGAATTTTGGTCAAATCGAGGACATCGCGTGGCAAGTACCACAGTAAATCTTCGACTGTCCGAATATCGATCTTCCGGAGCAGTTCGGCCCGCCGCGGCCCGACTGTTCGCAATTCAGCAACCGGCGTTTTCAGGGGGTCAACTGGCATGCGTCCAGATCGTTCAGCCAATGCAGGGAATCAAAGCCAAGTACAAGTCCTTCTCTTCATCAGGAACGTTACTCCCTGCTCGATCTGAAAGCAAAGCCACTACTAGGCATGCAGGGCCATCAGTGGACCCGAGCTGTCCCCAAAGCTTTCAGCCGGAATTCTCGCAGCCCGCAGCATCGTCACATACAAATTGCACAGCGGGGTATTGTCCCCTTCACCAGCAGCCAGATGTTGGCCAGTCTTAAGTGTCCCGCCCCCCTTGCCCGCAATGACGATCGGCAGATTGTCGGGGACGTGACCATTGCCGTCAGCAATACTCGACCCGAGCAAAATCACGGAGTTATCAAGCAGCGTCCGATTCCCCTCTTTGATCTGGCTCAGCTTCCCCAGGAACTTTGCATACTGCTCGACGTACCAGCGCGTGATGCGATTGTACTGGTCAATTTTGTCGGCATTCATTTCGTGATGCGACATTTCATGGTGCCCCCCCCGGACCCCCTCAATGCATGAGAAGTTTCGACCACTGACATCGTTTGCCAACATCAGGCTGGCCACTCGGGTCGAGTCGGAGCGAAAAGCGAGGACCATCAGGTCGAGCATGAGATCGATATGGTCGCGGAAGTCTCCCGGAACGCCAGGAAACTTGGCGGCCAGTTCGTCACTCCCCAAATCTCGGCTTTTGGCTTTTTCTTTCGATTGATTGCGGACGCTGAACTCAATTCGCTTTTCAACCGATCGAACTGCATCCAGATACTCGTCCATTTTTCCAACATCATCTCGGCCGAGTTTACCCCGCACGCGATGGGCATCCTCCAATACGTAATCGAGCAGGTTTTGATAGGCCTGCGCTTTCTGCTTGTCAGTTGTCACGCTTTTGCCAAACAGCCGCTCGTAAACCAGTTTGGGGCTAAGCTCACGGGCGACCGGGCGCGTCGGGGTTTGCCACGAAATATGCGAGCCGTACAGCCGGGTATAACCTACGTTGCTGTCGACACCCGATACGACCGGCTCGGTTGAAAGTTCGAGCGATGGAAGAGGGGTCCACTTCCCCAGTTTCTCGGCGGCCAGTTGATCGACCGAGATCCCGCCACTGCTGATATCGCGACCGGTTGTTTTGGCAACTGGCATCCCAGTGAGGAAGTTGGCCGTCTTGGCGTAGTGTCCATCGCCGCCGTGGCTGTTCCGTTTGTCGAGACCAGTGATGACCGTCACTTCTCGTTTGAGGTCGGATAAAGGCTCGAGACAAAAGGGAAGCTGATAGTCTGAACCAGCGGTCTTTGGCTTCCAGCCTTCTTCGTAGACACCGTTCGGAAAAAAGAGGAACCCCAGCCTGACGGGAGGTCCCGATTTTTCGGCGGCGATAGCTGCAGCGCCGGTCAAGAGCGTTGGGAAGAGTGGCAGTGATAGCGCGGCTCCGGCACCACGGAGGAAGTGGCGACGGGTGCTTAACGTTCGGGCCGAATTGGAGTGGCTTGTTGGCATGATTGATTCCTTTGGTCGGTGAACCTCGGAAGGCCGGTGCGGCAAGCCGCACTGTTGCAGACGACGAGACCAAGAGACTGGCAGAGCCAGTGGCACCCACACAGGAGGGACCACTGGCAAAACAATATCTCTCTACCCTATCTGACCTGGTTGCGCTGTTCAGGAGATTTTGCACTCATTTGTTTATTTGCTGTTCGAGTAAAACCGATGCTGGAAGGGATAGCTAACTGCAATCTCTTCAATGAGATACTTCGCCTGGAACCCATTACTGCGGCATTTTTCTTTAGCACGGTCAATTACGCAGTCATCAAACTTGGTCAGGTTGCGACCCAGCGCAAAGCCAAGCAGTTTTCGGGTCATATGATGTAAAAAATTTTCTTTGCGATTCAAAAGGATTTGTTTCATTTCCAGAATGCCGGCAAACGATTCGCCCGAGGGAAGAATCCCTGCGGAATCGATTGGCTTCCCGTCTTCATCAGTGCGATAGCGGCCGATGGCATCGAAGTTTTCCAGCCCGAAACCGAGCGGGTCCATCCGGCTGTGGCAGGCAGCACACTCGGGATTCTGACGATGAAGTTCGAGCCGTTCGCGGAGAGTGAGGACTTTCTTTTCCGCGGGTTGTTCATCGAGAGCGGGGACGTTGGGGGGAGGTGGGGGAACGTGGTCACCCATGATTTCCTCCAGAACCCACCTACCCCGCAGAACAGGACTCGTCCTTAGCGGATAAGACGTTGCCGTCAGGACGGCCCCCATCGTCAGGACGCCCCCTCGAGGCTGATTGGCCAGTGACACCTGCTGCCAGCCACCTGATTCGGAGGCATTCCACCCAAGTCCGTAGTACTGAGCCAAGTGTTCATTGGCGTACGTATAGTCGGCATTCACCAAATCGAGCAGGCTGCGGTCTTCGCGGAAAACGCCTGATACAAATTGAACAACTTCTTCCCGCATGGCCGAACGCAGCTCCGCGACAAATTCGGGGAACTTGGCTGCATCGGGTTTGACCACGCTGTCAAAGTTACTGAGTCCCAGCCACTGCAGCCCAAAATTCTCGCCAAGTGCTCTGGCACGAGAGTCCTTTAACATTCGCTGCACTTCAGATCGCAACACCGGTTCTTCATCGAGTTTGCCACTGTCAGCCAGTTCCAGCAGTTGCTCGTCAGGAATCGATGACCAGATAAAAAGCGCCAGGCGTGTGGCCAATTGATGAGGAGTGAGCCGCTGAACGCCGCCGTCCCCCGATTGAGTTTCAACAACAAACAGGAAATGGGGCGAAACCATCACCCCTTTCAGCATTTGCCTGATTCCGCTGAGGTGCCG
>JAIXVG010000489.1 GCA_027483145.1 Planctomyces sp. | reverse complement strand
TTCCGTCAGCTGATCAAGCCGCCGAAGATTTCGCTTTGGGACCCGTTCGCACAGCAGGCGGTTCCACGAATCGGGCCGCGCAATCCCTTCTGAGCGCACAGCCAATGCTTCGGTAAACCAATGGGGAATTCGAAACTCGGTTTGTTGCAGCGTAAAGACATGAACTAGCTCATGCCTCAGCACTCGGCCCCAATCGTAGGGGGACTCGATCCCATTAGGAGAAGTGAGCGCGATGATGTAACCCGTGGAAGCGCCAATCGTCTGAATCCACGGCAGGCCAATCATCCGGGCGCTAAACCATTGATGGCCACCCAGCCCTTTCGTTTTATTGAAGATTTCCACAGTGGTCCGGGTGGGCGGCTCATATTGGTACAAGGTGGCCAGTTGCTCGTAAGTTTCTTCCAAGTAGGGAACCAGAAGCTTGATCAGCAGTCCATCCTCCGCCTTGTCGTATCGAATGACGAAGTGATCGGTCGTGATGGTCTCATAGCTATCAAGTACCTTCACCACCTTTCGCATGTTGCTGACTCGCACATGGTACGGATCCGCCTTAAAGGCCTCATCCAGCCAATGTCTGGCCTCATTCAGTTTGCCTTGTTGCATCAACTGCATCGCCAAAGCCACCCGTGGGGCCGACAACTGCGGGGCGATTTCAGTCCCTTTGGTGTACAGGGCTTCAACAAGTGCCGTTTGCCGCGTTGGTTCAAAAGCGGCTGCCAGCTCGCAATAGAACTCTCCCGGAGCGACGTTGCGTTCCAGAAGGGTAACCGCCTCTCGGCACGCAGACGTACCACAATTTTTGAGTGCATCAATTTGCAGTGCTTCCATCGCTTCTGACGCAGATGGAACGCGGGTTTTGCGCCATTCATCAGCCAGAAGTCGGGCAACCCAGCGTTGGTTGCCGGGGAAGAGGGGGGCACATTTCATTAGGATCGCCGACGCTTTCTCGGGGTTTCCTTGCGCTACGGTGACTTCAAGTTTCACTTGCCATGCCAGTTGGCAATAGCGATTGATCTCAAGGGCCTTCTCGGCCAGAGTCGTCGCCATTGCCCAATTCCCGCCACGAGCCTGCAGCGCTGCAGACCCAGCCAGCGCAATCGCGGCATTGGGGTTTATGGCCAATGCCGCGTCAAACTCTCGGCGAGCATCCCCTTCGTTGTACTTTTCCAGAAACAAAAGCCCAGCCAGGACATGCGATTCCCAGCATAACGGATCGGCCTTGAGCGCATCGGGACAAAGCGTATTGACCGTGAAGTCAAAAATCTGAGTGACGTGCTTCAGCCTGGCATATTGACTCGCCCCCTCAGCTACAACCAGCAGAGTTATAGCATCTGTAGGCTGGACCCGATTGTAGTACTTAACAAACCAGCGATAGGCAGAGATGGCTTCTTCGATCTCTCCCCGCTCGTAAGCAAGCCGTGCCGACGCCAACCTCGCTGAAACATCTGCCTGGTCGCGGCTTAGGGCTTCTTTAACCGACGAAGCAGCAGCGGCAAAATCCCCTCGCTCGATTTCAGCCAACGCCTGTACCCCCCACGGCCGGGCCTCGTTCGCTCCTCCTTGGGTCAATCCCCGCAGTGATTTGAACGCCTTGTCGGCCTGCCCGGTCTGCAAACCGAGTTCAACTTCCTCCAGCCGAATCGCTCGATCCGCTGGATCAGCGGCTAGAAGCTCGGTAATCAGTTCCTGCGCTTCTTCGTACCGCCCGCGCTGCCGCGCCTCAATGGCTGCCGGTAGCGTGGGCGCCGGCTTGGCTGAAGACTTGGTATCAGCCAACGCGTGCCTCGGCAGCGACCCAAAACTAACGCTTACCACAAGGGCCAGCAAAACCGCAGCGGTCATTCGCACCGCAGCTATATTCCAATAATTGATTTGTCGGCGTGACATAACTGAACATCCACTCTTCAACGGTGGTTCCATGTTTTGTGCTCGATGATGGTTTTCCCAGAACGAGCTGACCCCAAACAAGTATTCGACTTCCGGCAAGCGAGGAACGTCAGTCCCAGGGTTCTACTTCGCTTCCCGGCACTATCCCCTCTGAACGGGACGAAGAACGCTCATGCTGTCGCCCATGGCTCGCCAATCGCATTCCAACCCTGCCCGACACAGCATGAACAGCTCGTCAGGCCTGCTTCCCCCCAACAAAACAGCGTAAAGCATTTTCCCGCAGGTTGCCCTCGACCCCAATCGAATCTCCTATGGATTGTAACACCGATGACGAAAAAACGGTCTGGATGCTCAGCCGCAGTCGAATCGATTGCAAGCGGCAACCCAATTTATGGCCTATGTTCCCCACCAGAGGCGCTTCGGCTCCCACTTCGCAGCCCTCAATAGCGAACCTTAAAGATCATCCGAGAACCCTCTGATGCGGTGACGCCGCATTGTCAAAACAACGTTTCCGAACAGGCCCAACCGAGTTCTCGGATAGGTACTCAGAGCCGCAGGAATTGCTCATGAACTGGACAGCCATTCGCCAATCGCTGATTGGCGATCGAAACGAAACCGTTCTTCCGCCGAACATCAAGCTGCCGATGCTGCCAACGGCCGTGACCGAGTTCTCGCGTAAAGCTGACGATCCGAACTCGACCGCCGCACAACTTGGCAAAATCATCGAAGCTGATTCAGGACTAACCTGCGAATTGCTGCGCTACGTCAATAGTGCCACGATCGGTCTTCGAACCAAAGCCGCTTCGGCTCAATCTGCCATTTCGATGTTGGGGATCAGGGCCAGCAAGCTCTTCTTGCTGACAGTCGGTGTTCAGCATGCAATGAAGGCCAGCAAGTCGCGGCTGATTAACTTCCAGAACTTCTGGACGACGAACCTCGAACGGGCCCTGTTTGCCCGTGAAGTTGCCCGGCTGCTCAAGTCCAACGTCGATGTCGCCTATGCAGCCAGCATGTTGCACGACTTTTTGTTGCCGCTGCTCACAAACGAACTTTTCCCCCACTACCTGCGATTCACCGAAATTCCCGAAGCGGACCGGGGAACGCTGATCGCTTTCGAACAAAAAACGTTCGGCTGGGATCATCCGTTAGCCACTGCTCAAATGATGCTTTCCTGGGGCTTCCCAGACGACCTGGTCTGCGCCGTCTTGCTCCATCACTCGGGGGCAGCCTTGCTCGCCGATAAAGAGCTGGGCCGAACAGCCGCCGCAGCAGTCGCCATCGCCGCCCTGGTTCCTGACCCACTCCGCCAGTCGGGGCAGGGGATTGACGTACTCATCAAATTGTCCGACGTGTGGCCCGATTTCGATTTGCATGCACTGGCAACCAAAGTGCAAGAATCGTTTGCCGAAATGGCACCAGCTGCGGGCAACCATCTGTCACTGCTAAAGCGAGTCGAAAAGCTGATGGAAGTCGCCGCAGCGGCTCAATAACCGACTTCGCAGACTTCCGATACTTCAACGCAGCCTGGAAAACGAGACCATGACGGGCATCGACTGGACGGCACTGAAAGATCAGGCACTGGGCCCATTCTCATTGGCCGCCCTCCCTGCTAATTTGCAGTTGCCTGCGCTGCCGCACGCCGTTGCCCTCTTCATTGAAAAGTCGCGCGACGACAAAGCCTCGCTGGCCGATCTGGCATCCATTGTCGAAACTGACACCGGCCTGACCGTCGACCTGTTGCGCCACGTCAACTCGGCATTTGTCGGTTTGCGCCAAAAAGCAAAAACGGTTTCGCAGGCAATCGCCCTGTTGGGAATCAGGCAAACCAAACTGTTCGTCATTGCCAACGGAACCCAGGCTGCCATTCGCGCACGGCGGTCCCGGTTGATCAACCAAAGCTGTTTCTGGAACTCAAGCCTGCAAAAGGCCCTCTTTGCCCGGGAAGTGGCCGACTTACTGAAGGCCGATGCCGATACTGCTTTCGCCGGAGCACTGCTGCAAGACTTCTTGCTTCCCGTGCTGACCAACGATGTCTTCGACCCTTACATGAACTTCGTCAACAATCGACGCGGCTACTCCGAGTCGATTTGCGACTTCGAGCAAACCTCCTTTGGCTGGGACCACGCCCTCGCTGCTGGGTGTATGGCCACT
>JAIXVG010000293.1 GCA_027483145.1 Planctomyces sp. | reverse complement strand
CCACGGCCGCCCACGTCGATCAATTTGTGAAAAACGTCTACAGAGTATCCGAGCAAGACGTGGATCTTTTGGTTGTGACGAGGAACAACTGGGGTGGAGTCGGGACAGCGCGCGCGATCGTGCCGATCAACGGTAGACGGCTTGTGACTGCACCTGCGGGGACAGTCGTCCAGACCAGCGCAGCAGTTCCAACAACAGTTGCTACACCCACCAATTTCGAAATCGCCAAGCAATTTTCGCAGTCCACTCCGTCACCATCGACTCAAGTTCCAAGTAACCTTCCAGAAAGTCAACGCCCCCCTGCAACCGCTGCTTCCGAAGCCGTTATCGAGAGTCTTGGACTGTCAGCTGCTACCGCCGTCGTACCACAGAATACGTCAGCCCCAACGACATCGAGTATTCCACCGGTAACAACGACTGCGAGCCCGACGATTGTCGCGAAAACAATGCTCGAAACGATTGAAGTTCTTGGTGGAGACGTTGTCAGCGTAGGTAACTCGGCATTGATGCCGGAGGTGCTGGCCGCGCTCGTCCAGTCGCGCCGTCGCACGATTGATGCCAATGCTGCCCTTACCCAGTCGAACTGCCCTGTGGGAACTCGGGCATTCCTGGGACACAACACGACATCTATAAGTCGTTTGATGCAGCCTGTCGAGAAGACAAAGCACAACTTAATTAATCTCTACAACAAACAGTTTTCTCAGTAGTCAAAACAGTGAGAAATCTCGCCGCTGCTTGAATAGTAGAATATAGAGTTTAAGGTGCCGAATCATGACTACGTGCAAGTTACAATATTCGCCCTCAAGTAAGCGATCGATCGCGTATCGAGTTTGTGTCACGATGTGGCTCTTATGTTGCTTAAATCGCAACGGTCCAAGTCACGGCATTGCAGTTGGAGATGATGCCGTGAAAGTTCATATTGGAGCCGAATTGATGCAAACGCCGACGACGCCTTCGGCACCGAAATCGCAATCGGACGACAACGCAAAGTTGGAGACTGTTCTGATTACATTCGAATCGCAAGCCACTGATTGTAAAAAGGGAGTCGACGCACTCCTCGATCAACTGACGACGATTCGGGAGTCAGCAACACAAATCGGATCCGAAATTCGTACTCAAACAGGAATTGCGACCACGACAATTCCCTTCCTTGGTCTCAGGGCCCTGAATTCCTCCGTCACCCAGGACGATCGCGAGATCGCACTCGCAGCACTGCTGGCAACTCGACTCAAGGACTCCACTTTCGACCGTCTCAAGGCGCTCTCGGGACAAATCCTAAAGAAGGATGGAATCAAGCCCAAAGCGAAAGTCCTATTGGATCGGGCTAATACGTTGCTTGCCCAGGCGGATAGCCTCAACAAACTCGTGACCGCGAACCCTAAGTTTCCGCTGGGCGCAGAGCGAGTGCAAGCTGCAATAGACGTGCTGAAGCATGCAATGGAGGATGCGCAGGTATTGCACTGCGAATCCGCGTCAGTCGAGCCGAGTTCACTAATAGACGAACTGTCAAATCACGTAAATGCGATGCCGACGAATCGGGACAAAATTAAGAGCACGACACGCGCGTTGAATGCAAGCGTGGAAGAATTCCGGAAGAATGCGTTTTGCTTTAAGGATCCGACCGAGTTCAATGACAAACTCGCAGACTTGACTACAAAAGTCGCTTCTGATGCGCCCATTATTGATTTGGAGATCGCAACAATGTCGATGAGCTCGTCTTGGGCCCAGCTCACGACGGGTCTGCGTTCCAAGAATGGCGTCGTCGACGTTTTAGGCCTGATCGCCGAACACCGCGGACTTGCCGCATCTCTGAACGATCCTTCAGAGACGTTTATCGTAAATGTCCTTCAGACAGCCGATGACAAATTGAAACTGCTCGTGCTGAAGAAGCTCAACGACGACAAAGATGTTGATACGATCAAGACGTACGTAATGACGCGCGCAAATTCCAAGGATGTCCTGCGGGATGCAGAAGCGGCAATTCTCACCAACGGAAAAATTGCCGATTGCATGACATTTGCCAAAGATCGGTCCCAAGATCGCGCCGTCCGACTCGCCGCCGTCGGGGCCATAGTAAAACGTGGACTCGACGCCCGGGACGATCCAGATTCTCAGGACTACGCGACGAGCCTGCAGTTCATTCAAGAACTTCTGGGTTTGTCAACAAACTCCGACATTACCATATATCTGATTGACGGCCTTTATCGTCTGCTAAACCGCGCACCTATCGTTCCAGTTTCGCCATCGGCTGCGGTTGCACCTTCCGCTCCCGTTCCACCCCCGGCTCCCGTTGCACCTTAGTCCACCGAGTTCCTGACCAAGTGGCATGCCAATCACCTCCGTCGCAGGAAAATGACCAAAGACTCGCCATGCCGAACAGAGAATACGTCAGTGGGGCTGAGTCCTGATGGAACACTTCGATGGCTTAATTCACCAAGGCGTCAATTAGTGCTTTCAAATCAGGAACTCCTATGCGTCCCATCAAATTCGGTTGAAGTGGCTCCTTTCGTGAATCGCTAGCCCTCTCCGACTGAGATATGCCACGGATTCCATTCCAAAAAAGGAAACTTCGGCACGATCGTGCTCTACGACAATGCCGACGCCACACGGTTGCAACCGCTTCAAGTTGCTGCCGCCCCATTCCAGGGGGGTGAAACACCGCAGTTTCTTGCGTCTGGCGGTTGATCGATCAGATTACGAAACTTGGTTGCAATACGTTGCGCATGGCCTACATCCGTTACATTGCGCCCGCCCAAAGTCGCGCCAGCGATTCAACCCGGGAAGGCCGGGGGCAGCGGTCCGTTAGACCCCCTCGGATCGTAAGCCATGAAGACATAGCGACTGGACCTCACGAGCGAACGAGCTCTCACATCCATCGTCGCCTCAACGTGGTAGTTTGGCGGAATCTAGTCGAGGACGTCGTTTGGATTGCTTGGCAATCCTGACTTCGGGAGATCACTCCCAATGAAATAGGTGGCTCGATTGCCATAAGAAAGGCTCCAAGCTGGCCTCGGTGAGCGAGTCGTCGATGTGGTGAATGCCCCGGTGAAACCTTGATCTACCAACTCCCGTTGACCTATTGTGTGACCCGCGTTTCACGGTGATCAAAACGAATATTGCTAAAAACTGCCTGTCCATCGCTATGGGTCCATTGCGTATTCGACTGAACGGCGATACCGCTGATAATCACATCATCGCTCGGCTCTGCGCCTGTGAATGTCGTCGCTTTGATCTCCTTCGCGATTCGCTGCAAGTCCTCGACAACGTCTCGTTCTTCACTCTTCCACTCGTCAACCTCTCCCGCGCCGGACCGCAACACAAAATATCTCATCTCATAAAGCGGGAGCCGTCTGGGAACTCGTCGCGACACAATACTGCCCGATGGGGCGTTGGAATCCCAGCCATATTGCAGCAAAATGATCTCGCTCGGCATCGGTACCGTAAGCAGTGTTTTCGCCTTTTGCAAAATGACGATCAATTGCGCCGACTGATCGTCAGTGTCTTCATACCGGCAATCGCCCGTCGGGGGAAGCTTTTCCACCTTCCAATCCCACCGCAAAATTGGCGATGAATCATATTTGATGTACGTTGGCCGAAAAAATGCATAGGACGAGTCCTTCGTATAAACTCGCATTGCGATATCGTCGTTATTGCCTTTTGCACGTTCCACTCGCAACTTACCTGGAGCATGGCCAGGGAACACGCCCCACCATTCGGGTAGCGCCAAGTCGCTCTCGTCCGCGAGAGGCATGCCGGTCGAAATCCAGTTTGGAGAAAATGGAAACTGAGTGTCTTTCGACGAGCGCTGGATCACACGAAAGTAGACTTCCCGCAACTCCGCCTCTAGGGCTTGTTGACGCAGCTTTGCTTCGTGATCGTCGCTCGCAATCAGGGTTTGGACTAGCGCAGACAACGCCCAAAACTGCTTAATCGCAATTGTGACATCCATCGGCGCATATTTTGCCGCCTTACGGTAAGCCTCTACGGCGTCCTCGATCAAGTTCAATTTCTCCAAACGCATCCCCGCCAACAGGAGCACCGAACTAGACAACTTCAATTGCCGCAAACCACGGTCACCAATCTTCACAGCTGTTGCGATAAATTCTGCAAGTTTCTCCTTCGACGCTTCGCCATTTCGAATGAGAATAAACTTCTCCGCTAATCCAACCAATTCTTGATCAGCCAAGGTGAGTTTGACATCCTTAAGTCGCAGGATTGCTTTCTCGATTTCCACAAACGGCCCATTGTCAAGTTTTTCAAACAAATCTGGCTCTAGTGGACGCTGCTCTGGCATGCCAGTAAAGGTCACCGGCCCGATATTCGTACGGGATGCGATCGCCTCAATGATCTTTTCAACGTTTTCAAAGATCGCGTCCAATTCGCGATTCTGTGCGAAACTACAATCAGCATTCTGAAATGTATTGGTGAACCAACTGCGGAGGTACACATGACTCTCGGCGCCCTGATTTGTTGGAGCGGCGATTGAAAAATGGTCCGTGTCGGGGACTAACTTGCCGGCATTGAAATATTGTCCCATCGACTCACGCGTAACGACAGGGGCTGCCACGTATGGCAAATTGTCATTGATAAACTTGCTCTCGATCAATTCGGTGCCTACGATGCAAAAGGCGCGCTTCCTGGAGACTTGTTCCTCCATCAAGTCACGAAATCGCTTATCAAGGTCTAGTAGATAAGGATTTTTTGTGGCAAGTTGCTCGGCCATCTTGTTTTTGTAGTACTGTGCCAATCCCTTGAGCCAGGTCGCGTAGCTGGAGCCGAGAGCCGGCGACGCCACTAAGACCACTCCGACTTTCTTGCCGTTGTAATCGCCCTGCTGGCCGATCAACAGTTCCCGAGCCACGATCCCACCAGTGCTGTGGCCAATGAAAATAATTTCATCGAAGTCGAGTGGCGATTTTCCCCCTAACTTGGTTCGATCAATCAGGTGAGTCCGTACTTGGACTGCGGCGTCGGAAATGCCGAATTCACGGCTCTTGAAATTGGTCGAGTAACCTGCGGTGTAAATCGAGCAATCCGCGAACGCCTTGTCATTCGCGAGCAAATTCGGCCAGTACACGTCGGACTCCGGATTTTTCCAACAGCTCTCGCTGTTAGAAAAAATGCCATGCAGGAAAACAATGGCGGTTCGAGAGCCCTCTTTCAGTTTATACCATTCGTTGTTTTTGCTTAGAAGATCCGTAGTTGTTTCAATCTCCGGCGGGTGAGGCCCTGAACACCCAGATACAGCAACGCAAACTATTGTGGCAAGCGTCGAGATGGTCCGAGCAAAACTTGTCAATAATCGGAAGTTCATGTCGTTCTCCGAAAGTTTTCACAAACAGTAAGTTTGATTTTGGCTAAGCAGCGGATGCAAGACACCGTCGCGTGGCGACGGCCGGAGCGTACCAATTGTCAAGTCCTTCCACCTCCCCGGTGTCGAGATTGGTATTCGCGAGCGATTCAAAGTTCGATTGCAAGTGGCGGACGAAGATTCTGTCGCAATCACCGGTAGCTGCGGTGACCATTGTTTCGGTCTCGGGGTTCGGCATGATCGGAGCGAATAGCCCGCAGATCGCTGCATGTGGTGAAAAGAAGCGAACAAATCCGGAAATCAGGAAATCAAGCGTTTGGCGGAGCGATACCAACACTGGGTGTTTTGCCGACCAGGTCGTGCTCCTTGATCTCGCGAGTCCATTCGCCATCCGGTTCCAAGAAGGGAGTCGACGCATTGCATGGCTGATCGATCCGGATGATATGCGCTCGCCATAGGTTTCGCGAAACGCACTGATGACAAATTGGATGTCTGTTGGTATGCAAAAATCAGGAAACGCCGCCCCCTCTTTGACTAAGCGTTCGGCCTTTACGATTTCAAGACCGAACTCGACTGCCACATGGAGGGAGGGATCTTCGGCGAACGTGATGGAGTCTTGATTTGCGTTCGATGCGGACGCTGCCAACGTGTTGATCAGCGGATGGATCTGCGTGTCGAGCAACCAATGCGAGATCCAACCGATCGCGAAGACTTTCGCTTCACACGAATCCGCGTGATTCCAAATGTGCCGGGCAAGATCCGCAGTGCGAAAATAGTGCGAAGCGTCGGAGATGAGGCGACAAGCCCCAAATGCGTAGCCCATGTCGGGGGCGATGGAACCGGCTGCGGCTATCGCTTCGAGCGTGGCGTCGACATTTTGGTCGGCCCCTATTGCAGCTAAGATCGTTGGCTCCCTGACAAGGCGAGCCGCAAATTCAACGTGAAGCAGCGGCCCCGGCATTTTAGTCCGCCCGTGGTGCGAGAGTAGATCCATCTTCAACCATAAGTAGGCTATCGAAGAGAATCTGGGAACTCAAGCAGCTCTCGCGCCGGGGCCAACGCGAAGTCCGGCGTGGGAAGTGCAAAGGAGATACACCGGAGGCGGGAGGACACCACTAGAACTTTTTGTGGCCGGCATTTCTCCTTGGGATGACCGGGGTCGGTTCCTGGTTAATCAGCTTAACCCCTGACGGGATCGAGGCTTGGCTAGCCAGAATCCGGCGTCGGCCAATGGCCTACCGAAGCGGCCAAGCCCGCAATGCGACGCGTTCGGTCGATCCCACCGACGCGCGCCACCTGGTCCACCACCGTCACTCGGAGAAATCGGTCGCAACTCGGCCCGTCCAAGAAGACCGGCGATCTGATGAGACGCCCTGAAGTGAACGACAAAGGTAACCGGGCGGCGGCCAGAAACCTTCGAATACGGAATACGCGCCGCCCGCCGCTCCGGTTGACCGCCTTGTCAGGCATCATCTTTCGGAGTCTTGGCCGTAATCAGCGATGCCAAAACAGTATTGCACATGAAGCCATTTTGAAACGAAAGTACAGAAGCCAGGACCAAGTCAGGCTGATCACGTGCGGCGCTGTAAACAACCCCAAAAATGATTGGAGCACCTAGAAGGCTTCCGAGAAAACCTCCCTTTCGGAGCGACTTCATCAGGCGGTCTAGCGTGACCTCTCGCGTCTTTGGGAGGTCGCGAAACAACTGGCCCGCTGCAATTCCGACAAGCATGATGATGAATAGCAGCGATGTCCGAACGAGTGGGTTGAGTTGCGTGTCCGAATCGCTGAAACCAAAAAAATACAGTTGGTTTCCTAGCTGGTAATTGACCGCAGTCATGAGTACCAGGAAGGCCAAAGCGACAGTGATAGCAATGACGACTAGCGT
>JAIXVG010000487.1 GCA_027483145.1 Planctomyces sp. | reverse complement strand
GCTACAAGTTGAAGGACAAACAGACTGAAGACTTCGACCGCCTGATGGAAGTCTTCAAAGCCCACAACGTCGGCTACTTCTGCTATATCGGCGGCAACGACTCGATGCACACGGCTTTCACCGTGGCCAACGTCGCCCGCGAGCGGGGCCTCGACATGATCGGAATCGGCGGTCCTAAGACCATCGATAACGATGTGGGTGATAGTGAGTTCAAACTGGTCGACCATACGCCTGGCTACGGCAGCACGGCTCGCTATTGGACTCACTGCGTCCAGTATGCCAACGAAGAAAACAATGGAAGCTGCCCCGCCGACCCCGTTCTAGTCTTACAGGCCATGGGACGCAAAATTGGCTACATCCCTGCCGCAGCCCGCTTGGCAGACCCCAAGCGAGAACTCCCTCTGCAGATTTATCTGGCCGAACGCAAGGTCAATATCGAGCAGATTTACGAGAACATCAACAACTCCCTCAAGCAACATGGCCGCGCGATTGTCGTGGTAAGCGAAGGACTCGAAATTGAAGGACTCGAAATCCCCGAAGAGTTCAAAGTCCGCGACTCATTCGGCCACGTGATGCTCTCTTCCAGCAAGATCACCGTCGCCCAAATGCTGACCAACGCCCTGAACGATAAGTCGAAATTCAAAATGGCCGTCAAAGGGGCTGCCCGTTGCAACGTCCCCGGAACCGATCAGCGACACAGCATGGCCTATGCCTCGGTCGTCGACCTCGACGAGGCATGGTATGTTGGCCAGAAGGCAGCTCTCTTAGCTGCAGGGGGCGAGCATGGCTACATGGCCACAATCCTTCGCAGCAGTTGGAGCAATTACTCGGCCATTTACGACAAAGCCCCGTTGGCAGAAGTGGCCGAAAAGGACCGCAAGTTCCCCGACGCCTGGATTTCCAAGGACGGAACCGACGTCACCGACGAGTTCGTACGTTACGCCCGACCATTGATCGGCGATGACATGGTTTCGATTCCCATAATCGACGGCCGCGTCCGGCTGGCCAAGTTGAAGCCAATTTTCGCTAACCAAGTGCTTCCAAAGTACGTCCCCCAGGCCGACCGATAGTGTCGGCGACTCGAACCACGTAACGCCAGCAGCAGACTGTGACCAATGACCACTTCTGTAAAAGAGATTGACTGGTCTCAGCTTTCCGAAGGGATGCCGCTTTCGCGCGCCGAGTTCGACCAACTCGGCGAGTGCCGTGGCCTGGAACGCCTCAACGGGAGACTTTGCTTGCCACCCGCAGCATTTAGGCATCGTGATCATGGTCAACCACACGCGATCTTGGCCTTTTGGGCCACTAGCTACATAGCCAGCACCTCGGGTATCGAGATCTCTGTGGCGTCGACAGTGAAAATGGATGCTGATAACGATCCAGAACCCGACCTGTCGCTGTTTCGCACTAAGAGTTTCGGCGGACGCGTGATCCTTGACCCTGAGGGCTACCTTGTTGGCGCACCAGAGCTTGCCGCAGAAGTTTCAGCGTCAACGACCTACAAGGACTTGACCGTCAAGTACAAGCTCTACCAGAAGCATGGCGTTAATGAGTACATCGTCTGGAACACGGAAGTGGGAAAGTTCGACTGGTTCGAACTGCATGATGGTCGGTACCAACTCCGCCCAACACCCGAGGACGGTATCTATCGATCCAGCGTGTTTCCCGGCCTTTGGCTCGATTATCAATCTCTGCAAGCGTTCGACTATCAAGGTGTTCTAGCGACCCTGCAGTCGGGATTTGCAACCCCGGAACATGCCAAGTTCGTCCAGCAGCTTGCGGTCGCCAGAGGCTCAACCTAGAACTGCAATTAATGCAACATTTGGCAAATTCAGAACTTCACCTACAAGTTGATTTCGATTTCCATCAATCTGCCGACAAGGCCATTTCCGCCAGATACAAAAGGATTTTTTTGTGAGCGACCTAACTCTCGAAACAATGCCCAAAACCAAAGACTTCCTGGTCGCTATCGACTCCGATGGCTGTGCCTTCGACACGATGGAAATTAAGCATAAAGAGTGCTTCATCCCTCCATTCATCAAGCATATGGGCCTGCAAGGGGTCTCTAAGTATGCCCGCGAATGCGCCGAGTTCGTCAATCTCTACTCGAAGGACCGCGGAGCCAATCGCTTCCCAGCCTACTTGAAGGCCCTCGATCTTTTGGCAGCTCGCCCTCAAGTGAAGGCGCGGGGGATCAAGCTCCCCGCACTGACAGGCCTGCGGGACTGGGTCAAGCGCGAGACCAAGCTGGGAACCAAAACCGTTGTTCCCGAAGCAGAAAAAACGGGCGATCCCGATTTGAAGCTCGCTGCAGCCTGGTCAGTTGAAGTCGACAACACCGTCGCAGCCATCGTCCATCACTGCCCTCCATTCCCCATGGTTCGCGAAAGTCTGACCATGCTGCAGGATAAGGCAGACGTGATCGTCTGCTCGGCCACTCCCTTCAATGCTCTCAAGAAAGAATGGGAAGAGCACGACATCGCCAAGTACGTCAAAGTGATCTGCGGGCAGGAAGTCGGCTCCAAGAAAGAGATTCTGGCCGCATGCCTCAAGAAAGGTTACAGCCCAGATAAAATCATCATGATGGGTGACGCCCCAGGCGATAAAGCCGCCGCCATCGCCAATAACTGTCACTACTTTCCCATTAACCCCGGCCATGAAGAAGCCAGTTGGGAACACTTCTTCAAGGAAGCCGCCGCCAAGTTCTTCGCAGGCACGTACGGCGGATCGTTCGAAGAGGCCCTTATTGCCAAGTTCGATTCCCTTTTGCCCGAAGTCCCAACCTGGAACACATAAACGCCCCGCGAAACTCGCCGCGTACCCCGCAGCAGCCCATTTCTTCCGTTTCTTGCCTCCCGGATTGGGTCAAGGACTTGGCAACAACGCCTCGGTTCAGGAGACTAATGTCGTACAGTGCAAGGCGTCGAAGTGTTGATATCCTGCCCGCGTGATTAGTAACCCGACCCTTTGACCACAATACGATAAAAGTAAGGTTAACGACTTGCATCGGCTGAAAGACCTTCAGTCCGAGCACAATCGCCAGCAAACAAACTTTAGGTGGTATCGCATCTGGTAGCCCAGCCGCGCCGACCAACCAGACGCACTTTCGAATCAACCCTTTTCTTTCAGTAAGTGAGTAACAGCAAAACATGTCACAGCATGACATTGGTCTG
>JAIXVG010000386.1 GCA_027483145.1 Planctomyces sp. | reverse complement strand
AGTTGCTGCTCCAGCTGCGGCCAGCATACTGCGGCAGGCGTTGGTTCACCTGCGAATTCCGGCCGAGTCTGAGGGACTGCTGTCGACCCCGCTGAGTGACACCCCGGACGATATGGAAGAAGAGGATGAATCACCCGCAGATGCGCCGGTTGATCCTGACTGGCCCACGATCACCGAGCTGCCTGCACTGGAAGATGATCGTGATCGCCGGTAGCCGACTCGCGCTTTAGACGCTAACGTCGATTTGGCCGGTGTCTGCGGCGCCCGTTGCGGCCCCGACGGCTTGCTCGAAGCCCTGAGGATTGAGGAGTTGGCTGAGTGCTGCCGAGTTGGCTTGTCCCAGATCGATCAATTTCTTCGCGATCAGAAACTGAGCCTGGGTTTGGACTTGAGCCTGCTTCAGGGCAACTACTGATGCAATCGTATCGATCTCCATCGACTTTCTCCGGGCCTATGCAACGAATCGCAGCACTTCCACATCTGCGTTAGTAATCGCCATTTCTGGTAGGGAAATAGCCTTTTCTGACGGCTTGCCGCACAACCGCATTGGCCACTTTTGCCGATTATTCAGCTGTCTTTCCGTGCTGAAAGAATGCGCACTAGTGCCTTCGGCGATTTCTGCCGCAGATCCTTCGCGATATTCGCACCGCTAGACGTTTGCGGAGGGGAATCGCCTGAAGATGTAGCGGTCGTACCGGTCGTGCTGGTCGCGAAAAGCTGTCGGGGGTGATTGGTAAGAACACGACTTAAGAAACAACAAGCTCCGATGAACGAGATGAGACCGTTATGGCACTTGAACTTCGGTTCGCCGAACTCGGTCCTCTCGGGCCGCACTGGAAGGTGCGACCGGGTTCGTCCTTGGATTGGCTCGCAGGCTAAGGCCAAGGCTGGCCGCCAGTTGGATGGCGTGAACTTTTTACAACAGGGTAGTTTGTTTCAGGAGTGCATGATGCAAGTAGTGCTTCCAAAGTCCTGGCGGGCACGGTTAGCCCGCGCGGGTGTTACTCTCGGGGCCCTTGGGTGCCTCGCAGGTAACTTCGTGTACGGCAATGATGCCGTCACTCTCGCCGAGCAGGCCAAACAGCGTTTGCAGAACGGAGCCGCTTCGGCCCCAGCCCAAACGCCAGCTAAGTCGACTTATGAAGTTTATCAGGTTAGTAGCCTGACCAGCCAGGACGGGGCCCCAATCCCCGCCACAACGTACGAAGCTCCTGCCGCACCTGCTGCAGAAGCTCCAGCCGATGAGCCATGGGGCATCAAGAGCTTCCTGCCACAGGGGATGCAGGATAACGGTTTCACTATTGGCGGCTGGACAGCCGTTGGTGTGACGCTGAACCCTCAAGGCCCACGGGACGGCTACAACGGTCCAGTAACTTGGCAAGACCAGTCAAACAAGCTGACGCTGAATCAGCAGTACTTGTTCCTGGAAAAGGCTACCAGCACAGAGAACAAAGACTTTGACATCGGCGGTCGGGCCGACATTATGTACGGTACTGATGCTCGTTTCACCCGCGCCTACGGCCTGGAAGACAGTATCAACGGAAGCCAGCAGCAGTACCTGACTGCTTTGCCTCAGTTCTACGCTGAAGTGGCCTACAAGCGAACAAAGACCAAGATTGGTCACTTCTACTCGCCAGTCGGTTACTTCGTGGTCCCGACAACCGGTAACTTCTTCAACACGCTACCTTACACCTTCCAATACGGTGAGCCATTTACCCACACCGGGTTCCTGACGACCTATCAGGCAACAGATAACCTGGCAATTGGTGGTGGTCTTATCCGCGGTTGGGATAACTACGACGGCCGCTACGCCGATTTGTTGGGTCGTGTCTCTGGCCACGTTGGTGCACTGGGCACATTGACCTACACCTTCGAAGACAAGTCCTCTTTAGGATTGGTCTGGGTATGGAGCAAAGAGCCAACCGGTATTGGCAGCGGCGATAGCCGTCGTGACACTTCGAATCGCTTCCTGCAGACCTTGGTCTATCAGCGTGCTTTGTCGGATAGCGTGAACTACGTCTTCCAGTCTGACTATGGTCAGCAATCGGGCGTGTTTGATAACTTCGGCGGTCCTTCGGTCGGTGCCAAGTGGTACGGTGTCAACCAGTACTTGTTCTGGAAGCAGAACGACGCTTTGACCTGGGGTCTGAACTTCGAATGGTTCCGCGACGAACAAGGTGTTCGCGTGGGTGGCTTCCAGCCTAACTTTGCTCCTGGCAACGATGGCCTCGGTCTGTCACCAGGCAACCGCTATGGTTACGCTGGTAACTTCTACCAGATTACCATGGGTCCAAAATGGACGGTTACCCCCAACTTCTTCATTCGTCCAAACCTGCGATTCGACTGGTACAGCGGTAAGGCTGCGACTGGCGCTCTGCCCTACGACGATGGAACCAAGGGAACACAGACCCTGTTCGCAACCGACTTCGTGTTGACGTACTAATTGCCAACTGCGATTTGTGAAGCAAGTCGATGGACTGATGTGGGATTTCCGCACAGTCCATCGACACATCGCAAGAACAGTGGTTCCAGGTTGTCTAGACTCTATGATCCGATGCCAAAGCTCATTTCCTGAAACCGCTCTGGTTCAGAAAAGCTGACGGCAAAAGCCCTGCGAGCACAGGCCGCTTCCTGACCCTTTTTGGTGTTGGTAAGCGGCTTTTTTCGTTTGTGCGAGTTGGTGCTCTTGGCTCGAGCGGCCACTTGACGCTAAGTTTTGCCAAGTTGAAGCTGCAGAGCCTGCTAGCGGCTAGCAGCGGAAGATCTTTTGTTTGCCGAAAGGACTATTCGTCAATTGATTACGGGACGCGTTGCCAGCAATTTGCGAATTGTCGGCCTGTGTACGATTGTCAGCCGTGTGCTAGGGATGGTCCGCGATGCGGTCATGGCAGCGACGTTTGGCAACGGTCCCTTACTTGATGCTTTTTCGGTAGCGTTCCGGCTTCCGAACCTGGCCAGGGTGCTTTTGGGCGAAGGGGTGCTTGCGACAGCCCTCTTGCCAGCGATCGTGGCAGACCTTGATCAGAAGGGGGCGGTAGAAGCCCGACGAACCGCGACGGCACTTTGTGTGTTT
>JAIXVG010000385.1 GCA_027483145.1 Planctomyces sp. | reverse complement strand
GTCCAAAACTCAGCTGACCCGGGCTTCAGCATCAGACCGATCTGCATCGGAATCGCAGGAAGCCACAATGTATGGACGCCGGGACTATTAGAAGGAAGCACAGCCCCCAAGACGGGAGAATTGGCCTGATAGCTAACGGTGACCCCGCGCCCTTCGTCCCCGTATCCCTTCGTCAAAATGTCTCCGGGGAGTCCGCGCGTTAAGGCGTCAAGAACCTCGCCCATGTTCTGCAGCACGAACGCACTTTTGCGCATGTTTCCCGCACAAAGATGTTCGGGAATACCCGTGGTGGCCGATTGCACCCGGCAGAACTCGGCTGGTGTTAAAGTCCCATTCCCCATCGGCAAGGTAGCGTTCAGGTAGAGTTCCCCCGCCTGCTTACACATCTCGATCAGCTTGGAGATCGAGAACTCGCGCAGTGCATCGCGGGCCTGCTGAGCCTTCTTCATGTCCATCTTGACCATCGCCCCGGTCGCCTGATGGACCTGAGCGATCGGCTCACCCGTTTCAAAATGCGAAACGGTCACCTTTTCGATGCTTTCGTACGGCTTACCAAATCGCAGGACTGGAATTTCTAGCATGAGTCGGTCTCGTACAGCGGGGGGCGAAAAAGGTTAAATCGAATGACTGAACGCAGAAAGAATGACTGAATGCAGAACAGAGGAACCACGAATTTCACGAATCGAACGAATAAGAGGGGAAAAGGCGAGATGCTTACGAACTGGCTTTAGCTTTCAATTCGTCCGATTAGTTCGATGTCGTGGTTAACCTCTTGATTTGGTTTCCGTGATCAAAGATCACAGCCTAGTAGACGCCAACGGTGGTGGTTTTGGCGAATTCGTGGAATGGACGAACGCCGCTCACACCGTCCCAGGGATACTTCTCGTGAGGGAGTTCTCGTTCCCCTTCGTCCCGTTCCATGAAACCCGGGATGAAGACTTCTTTAGTGAGGGTGTAGAGCTTCACGCGTCCGGTTTGGCCGTAGTCGACCAGCTTGTCGTAGTCATTGAAGTCGACGACTTCGATGACAGCCCTTGGCTCGGGGGCGTAGTACGTAATCTTGTAGTTGTCTGCGATGTCAAACGGCTTACCGCAGGCCAGCCCCATCAGCGTGTTGCCGTAAGTGGGGGTGATGTAAACATCAGGTCCCAATAGTTCTTCCTTACAGAAGCGGAACCACTGCGGGGTGAACTCGGTTCCGCCCGCAAAGATGCCGGTGATCCCTTTTTCAGAAATGCTCGACCCCTCGTCGATAATCCGCAGCGCCAATGCTTCCAAAAGCTTCGGTGTCGCGAACATGCACTTGATGTCGTGACCGGCTGACAGGATGGTCATCGCCTGATCAATCACGTGATCTTTATAGGCCTCTGCTTCCTTGATCTTCCCAGCCTTCAGCAGCTTGATGACCCAGCGGGGATCGAGGTCAACGCAGAAGCAGATCCCGCCGCGGTACTGGCAGAGATGTTCAACAGCCAGCCGCAACCGGCGCGGACCAGAGGGGCCCAGCATCAACCAGTTCGAGCCGCGAGGAAATGACTCATCAGGCAGGGTGTCGCTAAAGGCTTCGTAATCGAGGCGGAAGTCATCAACGACGACGCGCGACTTGGGAATGCCGGTGGTGCCCCCCGTTTCGAAGACATACGTCGGCCGTCCGGCCAGCCCTTTTGGTAGCCAGCGAGTCACCGGCCCACCGCGCAACCAATCGTCTTCAAAGTGGGGAAACTTCTTCAGATCGGCGAAGCATTTCACATCGGTCAGGGGATTGAAGTTGAGCGTCTTGGCCTTCTCAAGCCAAAACGGCGAGCCGGTTTCGGAGGAAAAGTGCCACTTGACGGTTTCGACCGTATGGGCATCCAATTTGGCTTTGGCAGCAGTTGAAAGAGCAGCAAGATCAGCCACAGGTCCATCCCCTAACGGCAGACGCAGTCCCACCAAAACCTGTGGAAAACCGCCTGCAAACACAACAGTTGTTGAAACAAGTATTGCTGAATGGTAGAGGGGAACCGACGATTTTCAAGCAGGGGGGGGGAGAGACGAGCCGTCTGAGCCGTTTTTGGCCCGGTTGCCAGACCGGCATTCATCCCATTTTGGGGCACCCAAGGGTTTCCACTCGAAGAATTGCCCGGGTTTTCCGGCCCTGCAGCCACTCCAAATGGCGAAGCGCCTTGAGCTTCGGTAATGTATCGGGCTTCGGTAATGTGTACAGTTGGTTTCGGAGCTGGATGTTCGTCGCTCGGCCGTCCACTCGCTTCTGGCCCGAATTGTCCGACCAGCCCCCTTCTTTATCATTTTCTGCCGTTCGTACTTCGTGCCGTCCTGAAACCCGTCGCCAGTTTCGTTTTCCGATCACTGGTTCCGATTAATGGCGACCGTTCCTGGCCCAAAAACCTAGACCAGCATTCAACTTAGGAGTTTCCTTGTGTCGGCTGACAAATGCTTTCTGGCAATCGATCTCGGAGCCTCCAGCGGTCGCATTATGGCTGGTCTGTTAGGGCCAGGGGGCATTCGAATTGAAGAGCTTCATCGATTTGGCAATGGCCCGGTGACGGTGGCTGACTCGCTGCGCTGGGATGTGATTCGGCTTTGGTCAGAAATCCAGATCGGTCTCACCAAAGCAGCTGATCGGTTTGGTGACCAGATTGTCTCCATCGGCGTCGATACCTGGGGGGTCGACTATGTGCTGCTTAGCAAAAGTGGCGAAATCCTGGGGCAGCCCCACCATTATCGCGACAGCCGAACACACGGGCTGATGGAAAGCACGTTTGGTCGCGTGCCACGCGAGGAAATCTTCGCGACCACCGGCCTGCAGTTCATGGAAATCAACACCCTTTATCAACTGATTGCTGGCTATCAACGTCACCCCGAGCTGATGGACCTGACTCAGACGTTCTTGATGATGCCCGACTTTTTCCACTGGCTGTTATGTGGCTCGCGGGTCGTCGAGTTTACCAACGCGACCACCACGCAATGCCTGGATGCCAAGACGGGAACATGGGCCTTTGACATGCTGCGCAAGCTGCAACTGCCTACGCAAATGTTCCCGGAAGTGATTCACCCGGGAACCGTGCTGGGAAAACTGCGTGAAAGCGTCGCCAAGCGGGCAGGGCTGCCTCGGCTGAATGTTGTGGCACCAGCCACCCATGATACGGGAGCAGCCATCGCTGCGGTTCCTACCGAGCTTTCAGGAACCACGCGCTGGGCCTACATCAGTAGTGGGACCTGGTCGCTGATGGGAGTTGAGTCGCCCCATGCGATCTTGAATGAGAAGGCCTTGGCGCTGAATGTCACCAATGAAGGGGGAATTGATGGGACTTATCGAGTCCTCAAAAACATTATGGGGATGTGGCTGATTCAAGAGTGCCGCAGATCGTTCGAGCGGAGCAGCCAATCGTTTGATTATGGCTCGCTCAACCAGTTGGCAGCCGACGCTCCGGCGTTTCGGGCGTTCGTTAATCCTGACGCAGGGGACTTTCTAGCCCCCAGTGATATGCCAACCGCAATTCAACAGTTCTGCAAGAAATCGCGGCAGGAAATTCCCGAGACCGAAGGGGAGATCATTCGCTGCTGCCTCGAAAGCCTGGCATTGCGATATCGCCAGATCCTCACGCGGCTGGAAGACCTGACTGGCACTCGGGTCGAAGTCATTCATATTGTTGGTGGCGGATCGCAAAACGATCTGTTGAATCAGTTCACTGCCAACGCCTGCGGTCGGCCGGTGGTGGCGGGACCGGTCGAAGCAACGGCGTTGGGGAACGTCCTGATTCAAGCCCGGTCGGCTGGTGAGCTGACATCGTTGGATGAGATTCGAAGCGTGGTTCGAAAGTCAGCCTCAGTGACTCGTTTCGAACCGCAGCAGCAATCAGCCTGGGACGACGCCTACGAGCGTTTTTCTGATCTCGCGGAGTAGTCGATGGCGTGTCTCGCAAGGATGAGACTCGATGGATAGTTAGCAAGGTGTTTTGGTTGAGATCAGCAGTCACGCGTGCATTGGATTGGCGAGTCGCGTTTTGCCACCGGCCAGGTGTTGAAACGGACTCGACTCAGCGGAGGCCCTTTGCTTTGCGCATTCCCTGCTCGTCAGATTCGTCGCCGCGTTGCCCATCGAACAACGATCACAGTGACTTGCTCATTCGGGGCAGTATTGCGCGGAGCTATAACGCATCAAGTTCGGTTTCGATCTCTTGTCCGGCGCTACCTAAATCATCCCGCCAGACTGACAGCGCATTACGAATCTGATCTTTCTGCAGCGTTAACCCGGCATTCATAATGCTCTGTTGTGCCCGGATCATCGGCCAGAAAATGGGGATGATGGCGAAGCACCCCTGAGCCCCACCAAAGCCAGCTAGCATTGTTTTCGATGCCCGCACTTGACTTATCTCATTCCTTAAAAACAAGAGCTTCGCCTTCCGAACTTCGTCGGCGTTTAATCCCGATAGTCCAGCGACGAAGAGCTGAAGTTTTTCGGGTGTCAAACCAGCGTTTATGTTGTTCAGCATGTCGTTACCACTCCATTGACTCCTGCGGTATCGAAGACTCGTTGTGCTGATTTGCCACGAGACGAAACTTTTTGGATCGCTCACTAGGCTAGCGGTTTGCGGTTGATCGCAGCAACCTTCCCCCACTTGTTTGCAAATCGACTGTTGTTACCTGCGCCACGTTACCAAAGCCGCTCGCGATGGTTCAGTCCCGCGTGACTTTTCAGTAAGTGGTGAAGTGTTTACAGTGCGGTGAAGTGACCCCTTTCGGTCGCTCATTTTTACGAAGATGAACTAGAAGACTTCCGAATACCGTCTAATGCATCGGCCGCACGCCTTGAAAAAGGGGTTCCCGAACAGGCGTAGCCGGTTTTAGGTTCGGCTCCAAATACCGCGATTAGCTTGGAAAACCGCTCAATGGCCGTTCCCCGCGTTTGTGTCTTGCGTGCTCCGGGCACGAATTGCGATTCAGAAACCGCGCATGCTTTCGAGCTTTGCGGGGGAATCGCTGAGCGGCACCACCTCTTCTCGGTGATCGAGTCGCCAGAGGTGCTCGATCGGTTTCAGATACTCTGTATTCCGGGCGGTTTCAGTTACGGCGACGACATTGGCTCGGGGGTGATCTTCGCGAGCCAACTGCGCACGCGGCTTCGCGATGCGCTCGGCCGATTCCTGCAAGGGGACAGGTTAGTCCTGGGGATTTGCAATGGCTTTCAAACGTTGTTGAAAGCAGGCGTTCTTCCTTATGGAGCGGTGGGGTGGGGATCGGCTGGCCGCGAAGAAGCGGATGCGACGCTGACCTGGAACGAAAACGGTCGCTACACCGCGCGGTGGATCAGGCTGAAAGTGGGACGCACGAACAACGTCTTCCTGCGTGATATTGACGAGATTGACCTGCCAATGGCCCATGCCGAGGGGCGACTGGTGGTTAAGTCGCCCGATGTCCTCTCACGGTGGGAGACCGCAGGACAGTCGGCGTTGCGTTACATTCCGTGGCAGGCCCATGTGTCAGCCACCGAGAAGTCGCAGTGGCATTCCGACCGCTATCCGACCAACCCCAACGGTTCGGTTGATGATCTGGCTGGGTTAGGGGATGCGTCGGGCAAAGTGCTGGGGCTGATGCCTCACCCTGAACGCTTTCTGTTCGGGACTCAACACCCCAACTGGACCCGGCTAGGTCTGGGCGAAATCGGCGACGGCCGAAAACTGTTTGCCAACGCAGTGGGGTATTTTGGGTAGGTGCGTTTGACGGATCTCGTTCGTATGGCCCTTAGAACACGTTGGCAATATTAAAAGGTTTTGTGTTGCGATGGTCTTCGGTTGACCCACACCGATCATTTCCTGCGATGCCAATGCGAGGTGACGATTGAAAGTTCCAACCGATAGCGAGATGGAGCAGAAGATTCGCGAGGCCGAGGCTGAGCTGCCCGAACTATTGGCAGCCGCGAAGCGAATTGCAATTGCCGAAGCCGAACCAAGCTTCAGCGGCTCGTTGCGCAAAGAGATTCGAATCTGCAGAAAACTCCCTCTCTCAATTGCAAAGGAAGCCGGAATCAACCAGGAAGAATTCGTTCAATTCCTGGAGGGTTCAGCTGTGTTAAATTCCACCCAAATCGACCGACTAGTCGCTTGCCTGGGGTTGCAACTGGTGCAGGCAAACGGCCGCTAGTGGCAGATTAAGCGGCCGGCTGGAGTTGATAACTCCCTCAAGCGGTGGCGTGCTGGCTAGGGTCTACCGTTGACTTCGCGAACTTGGCGATCTTTCACTACACTCGCGATGGCTTGCAAATCATGATTTCTGATTCGAGAAAGGGCATCTTGGACAAGAACAGCAACACCAGAAATCGCAGTACGTTTTTTTGGTTTGCTACCGTTGCAGCCCCTCTATTGTGGGTTATTCTGGCGTTTCTGCCGCTGTTGTCGCTGCGAAGTGGGTGGTTCACGCTCAGCGAGTCCGGGGAGTATGAGAGATTTCCTTTGATTCTTGAACAGTTGGGCACGTTCGGCGACATGTTCGGTGCCCTTAACTGTTTGTTTTCCGGAGCCGCATTCATCGGGGTCGCGTACACAATCAGTCTGCAGCAACGTCAAATTGCAATCCCAGAACGACAGTTGAAAGATTCCGAGTGGTCAGCGAGTCGCCAAATTTATTTGAGCGCGTACCGGGATCTGGCAAATTATCATCAATACGAGTTGCAAAATGCTGGTAGTGACTTTTTGCTAGCCGCCCGCTCGAAAGGAAGGATTCGGGCGTTTTCGGAATTGACCACCAACCTATTGAGAGTCGAAGAGTCGTCCATCAATGGCGGAGGCTCCTCGCAACCTAATGCGGGATACCTCCATGATCACCCGGCTAGAATTCGTAACTTAATCTATGAGTTTAACGTTGAGCGTCAGCGTCTCGATCATAACCGTCTACAGTACCCTGTTTGGTTCCATCCGGTAAGGACGCTTCTTTCGTCATTGGTTGAAGAGATTGCAGCACTCACTGAACTTGTTAAGGAAAACGTGGCAGTTCAAGCCGATCTTCTTGAAGCAGGGCATGCCGTGAATGCCGCCTGCAATCCTGACGGTCTCTACAAACCAACCGAGAATGTTGAGCAATTCAGGAAGAAGAACGCCGAAACTGCGTTCGAATGCGCCCAAAGGATTCTGCAACTAATTGAACCCCAGTCAAAAAAGGTGTCAGTTGAGTAGGACTGCTATCACCGGCCGATGCTTTTGCCATTCGTGCCATACTTGCTTCGTCTTCCCCCGTTGAAGCGGTCTTGATTGGATAAACAGTCATCGACTCAGTCACGGCGGGGTGGTGTGTTCGCTCTCGGCTGGGTGAGTAGCATCCGGTTGATTCACGGAATCCGAGGAATTCTCCAGCAATATATGGGCTTTAATCAAAGCACTTCTTTTTGATGGCCATGAATGCGAGAATGAGTGGACTCGCTTGATACCGAAGTACCGCGACCTCGACTTAAGAGCAGTCGCAAAATCGAAGAAGACTAGGTATACGAAAAAGGTACTGTGTTTAGGTGTTGTTTTGATTACGCTGTCGAGTGCAAAGGGCCTCGGTGAGTGTGGCCAGATCTGCGTATCAACGGTTTTCTCGCGTAAGAGCTGATGCCAGTGACCACTAGTTTTTAGTTATGGCCCGTCCGAAATAAAGACTTTGCAATCGGCTTAGGTAACAATCAACGAGATCAGTCATTCTCTTTAGCTGTTGTTTACTGTTGAGGGAGAAGTACGTTGAGAGCAGTTTTTGGTTATCTGATCGTCGCACCACTCGTGTTTATTTTGGTTTTTTTTCTGGCGGCCGAGATTAGCGTCGGATCAGTTTCTGATGGCCTCGGTGGTCGAGTCGGCGTAGTGCAAGCAACAGTTATTGGTATCCTATTCGGTTCCACAGCCGCCATTGCAGCTGGCGGTTGGATTGCCGGTAGTTCGGATGATCAAAAGTAGTTGGGTAGGGGCGGTATCACCCGCCGATGCTAAACTTAACAAGAAAAATGAATCGCAGAGGCGGGGAGTCGTAAAGTTGCAAGAGGCGGTGTGACATAAATGTCCTTCGACAAGCATGATTTTCAAACATACTGCAATTAGTTCTCGATTGCGGCCGACAAAAAGGTGTCAGGAACCAATATTGACGGTCGATGACCTTAGCGATAGGCTCAAAGCATGGGTAGAGCAAAGCGAGCGGCTGAAGGGGGCGGGATTTATCATGTCCTGAATCGGGCCAACGCAGGGATGCTCATTTTTGACAATCCGGGTGACTACGACGCGTTCGAGCAGATTCTGGTTGATGCCATCCAGCGAACAGGGACGGACCTGTTTGCGTTTTGCATAATGCCCAATCATTGGCATTTGGTCGTCAGGCCACACGAGGATGGGGAGCTATCGCGGTTTGTCGGCTGGTTGAGCCTGACTCATACCCAGCGGTGGCATGCGGTTCGCCAGAGTGCCGGGTCGGGGCATGTTTATCAGGGGCGGTTTAAATCATTTCCGGTGCAGGATGATGCCCACTTCTTGACGGTCTGCCGGTATGTCGAGCGGAACGCGCTGCGGGCTAAACTGGTTAAAAAGGCAGAGAATTGGCGATGGGGCAGCCTGTCTCATTGGTCCCGTCAGTCGGAACTGTTCAAGACGGTCTGCTCGCCGTGGCCGGTGCGGCGGGCGGGGGGCTGGCTCGAGTACGTCAACGGTGTCGAGACTGAGGCGGAGTTCGCTGCTTTGCGGCAGAGTGTGGCGCGTGGCTCGCCCTTTGGAGATGCAGGTTGGACTGCGGAGACGGCGGCCCGGCTGGAACTGGAAAGCACAATGCGGCCACGCGGGCGACCCAAGAAGTCGTAGGTGATGCGTGTCGCCGGAAACGCAGCCTGATCCCATCGGGGTTGGTCCGATTGCTTCGCCCAAGAGAGCTGACGATTCATCAACTTGCGGCTCTTTAGCTTTATGCAACAAAAAGTCACTTGGGCGGTGGAGAAAAGGTTCCTGACACCTTTTCTAAGAGCAGCACGATCGCTTCGGCGGTTGCTTCGTTGGTGGCCAGTGGGGTTTGATGGACGTCGCAGACTCGCATCAGGGCTGAGACGTCGGGTTCGTGGGGTTGGGCGGTCAGGGGGTCGCGAAAGAAGAAGACCGCCTC
>JAIXVG010000382.1 GCA_027483145.1 Planctomyces sp. | reverse complement strand
GCCACCAATCCCAGGGCATGATCGATTTCGTCCATGACTGTTTCCATGGCCCGAGATCCTTTCTTAGCAACGGTCTCGGGGGGAACCGTCAATGCCCTCTCGCTCCTACGATTTTAAACCAAGTTTTTCCTTTTGCAGAAATCTCTCGAAAACCCAGCCGCTATACAATACCCGTCTTACCTCCAGGCTGCTGGGATGATAAACTCTGTGACCCCGCCCGACTCCTGCCGACGATCCCACCTGCCCGCCACTTTGTGCGAAGCTTCAATCAACCCGCCGCCGCGAGGTGAAAAACCGAATGAACTGTCCATCCCGACCGTTATTGACTGCGCGTCAATCGACTTTCGTGTTGCGGTTCATGTGCGCAGCGCTGATCGCGGGCTTGTACAACGTCGCACATGCGAGTGATCGTCCCATCAGCTTCGTGAATGATGTCGTTCCCGTACTGACAAAGGCTGGTTGCAATTCGGGTGTTTGTCACGCCAAAGCGGGCGGTGGTCGAAACGGGTTTCAACTGTCGCTGCTGGGATTTGAACCACAGGACGACTTCGAACAACTGGTCAATGACGGGCGTGGCAGACGTTTGTCTGTTGGCGCTCCGGATCACAGTTTGTTGCTCATGAAAGCCTCAGGGAGAATACCGCATGGTGGCGGTGTCCGCCTCGACCCCAACTCCGATGGTTATGCAATTTTGCTGGAATGGATTCGTCAAGGTGCTCATAATGACGCCCAGGGAGGTCCACAACTCATTGGACTTGAAGTTCAGCCCGCTCGCGGAATTGTCTCTCGGGGAAGCTCCCAACAATTGAAGGCGCTGGCTCGCTATTCAGACGGCAGCACTCGGGACGTGTCCAGTGTGGCGCTGTTTGAATCGAATGACCGCGCGATGGCCAACGTCAGCGACAATGGCTACGTGAAAGCGGAGGAAATCTCTGGCAAGTTTTCAATCATGGTACGTTACCAGGGGCATAACGCTGTATTCAGCGCGTCAGTTCCCTCTGGAGCAAAGGTGGAATCATTTCCACCGGTTCACAACTTCGTGGATGAATATGTTTTCGCCAACTTGAACGAGCTTGGTATTCCAGCCTCTCCGATCTGCAGTGACGACATTTTTTTGCGTCGCGTATCGCTGGATATCGCCGGGCGATTGCCAACGGATACAGAGGCACTTGCCTTTCTGGCGAGTGACAATCCGCAGAAACGGGAACATGTCATTGATGAACTTTTGAGTACTCCGGATTACGCGGATTACTTTGCCGCCAAATGGACCACGCTCCTAAAGAACCGTCGGGATGATGCCAGCGATACCGTTGCGAATTTTGCGTTTCATGCATGGGTACGCGACAGCTTTCTTGCTAACAAGCCCTATGATCAATTCGTCAAAGAGTTACTAGGTGCCACCGGCACAATCATCGGCAATCCCCCCGTTGCTTGGTACAAGCGAGTAAAAGATCCAAAGCAGCAACTGGAAGACGTGGCCCAATTGTTTTTGGGTGTTCGGCTGCAATGTGCTCAGTGCCACCATCACCCATTCGATCGGTGGAGTCAGGATGATTACTATTCGCTTTCTGCGTTTTTCTCGCAGATCGGCCGCAAGCCTTCGGGAACGCGAGATGAAGATTTGATTTTTCATCGGCGTGGTGCTGCGATGGCGACGAACATCAAAACGGGCGTGCAACTAAAGCCAGCCGCGCTCGGGGATGCGATCCAAGACGTTCTACCAGACGAAGACCCCCGGCTGGCGCTCGCCGACTGGATGAGTTCACCGCAGAACCCATTTTTTGGAAAGGCTTTGGCCAATCGCTACTGGAAGCACTTCTTCCATCGCGGGTTGATTGAACCGGAAGACGATATCCGCGACTCAAACCCGCCTACTAATCCACAACTTCTGACTGCATTGGAGCGGCACTTTATCAAGAGTGGGTTCGATCTCAAGGAACTCGTTCGTGTGATCACGCGGTCCAGCGCGTATCAATTGAGTTCGATACCCAATGCCGAAAACGCCGTCGATCAGCAGAATTACTCTCGATACTATCCACGACGACTTCAGGCCGAGGTGCTGTTGGACGCGGTCGATCGACTTGCGGAGACACAGACAGATTTTGCAAACTTGCCCCTTGGCACCCGGGCGATCAGTTTACCAGACAATAGCTACAACCGGACGGTCCCGTTTCTGCGTGTCTTTGGACGGCCCGAAGGAGAAAGTGTCTGCGAATGCGAACGCGTTCAATCGTCGAGCCTCGCGCAGAGTTTGCATCTGATCAATGCCGCAGATATCAAGGCCAAGCTGGCAGCACCAAACGGCAGGGCAGAACGTCTGACAGTCGATGCTCGTGCGGCTGAAGCCAAAGTTCGGGAACTCTATCTGGTGGCATTCTCCCGGGAACCACGACCAGAAGAATTGCAAACAGCCGTTCTGTATCTGAGCGAGCCCCGAGTCGATGCGAACGATAATCCGATTGATGCCACCGCAGCCAATCGCGAGAACTTTCAAGATTTGATTTGGGCGCTGATCAATACCAAAGAGTTCCTGTTTAACCACT
>JAIXVG010000242.1 GCA_027483145.1 Planctomyces sp. | reverse complement strand
GGGCTGCAGCGACAAAATCAGTTCGCCATCCGCAACCAGTTCTAAAATCTTGGGGCCAATGTACGGGACTCGAAACAGAAACCCGACATGAAACGCGAGGACCAAGGCGACCATCACATCCATGTATGTCACCATTAAGCAAATCTGCTCGCTGGTCATGATTTCACCAACGTCACGAAAACTTCCCTGCACACCTCCCAAAATGACGAACCGTCCGAAGAAGACAAACGCCGCTAGCGCAAACCCGAGCAGCGACAGGGTGTACTTGACTCCAGCCGCGGCATAAATCACCAAAAGAATGACTACTGTCAACACCCACGGACCAACCAGTGTTGACCACCACTGCACAGGGTAGTTCCTGCGGAAGCCAGCCTCGAATTCTAAAAACGACGCCTGCAACTCGGCCCGCAGCGCTTGACGCCCCACTTGCGGCTGTTTGCCTGCCCTGCTTCCAGAATGGCTATCACCAGTGGCCGGGGTCGCCCCACCTGACACGGAATCGCTCGATCCAAGCGAATCACTTGAGTGAGGTAGCGGCGTGGAATTCCCGTCAGGAACTGGTGAAGTGCTATTCAATGGTCGTTCAATTGCCATAGTCAAGAACAGGATCGGAGGGAGAGTCCATTCAACCCCCAGTTCGATCCTTAGTCACAGTCTTTTTACTCAGTCACGCAAACAAAGTGCGATGGTTCAATTGACATCGACACGGGATATCACCAGCACCCTAAAACGAGCCATTAATCAGGCCCCACACCCATGATGGGCTGAAGAACATAGCTACGCTCAAGGCTGCACACAATCCGCTGGCAATCGCCGCAGGAACACTCGAACTCGAACTCTCCACGGCGCCCCCGTTCCAATGAGGAGCCGGTGCCTCAAAGTAAGCAGCCGCTATCAGCTTCAGGTAATAGGCTGCCGCAATCGCGGCATTGATAGTCAGAATAATTGCCAGCGATTGTCCCCCATCGCCAGGTAAATTCCATGCCGCCCAGAAGAGATGGACTTTTCCCAGGAAGCCCCCCGTAAGTGGTAAACCCATCAAGCTGAAAACCAGAACTAAAAGGGCAAGCGCCAAAGCGGGATGGCGCCTTGACAGCCCTGCCAGATCTTCAAACGTGGCAATCGGCTTCTGAAGCGAACCAGCCGCTGCCAGCACCGCAAAAACCCCCAGCGTCATCAGCCCATACATGGGAAGATAAAAGAACAACGCCCCGATTCCATCTGGAGCTGCCACCCGCTGCTCATGCCCGGCATATAAACCAACCAGCAAGTAACCAGCATGGGCAATACTGGAATAGGCGAGGAGTCGCCTGACATCCGTTTGAATGAGCGCTAGCAGGTTCCCCAGGAACATTGTCAGCACAGCCAGCCACCACAATACGGGCTTCAGCATTGTCCATGCATCAAGGCCGGCGCTGGCGGCGTGAGCGTCAACCGGAAGCAACCGCACGAGCGCGATAAAACCAGCCACCTTTGGAACGAACGACAACAGGGCCGCCCCCGAAACAGGTGCCCCTTGAAACACGTCAGGTGCATAGAAGTGGAACGGAACAGCCGTCACACGGAACGATAACCCCGCCAGCACCATCACCACCCCGACCAGCACGAGTGGCGGTGCCATTGTCGACTGCGAGCTGGCCAACACCGTTTGAATGGCCGTTAAGTTGGTGGTCCCCGTTGCCCCATACAGCATGCTGAACCCGTACAACACAAAGGCCGACGAAAACATACTGAGCAAAAAGTACTTGACCGTTGCTTCCTGCGACAGCTCATCACGGCGCGGCAACGACAAATACAAATAGGTTGGAATGCTGACTAACTCTAACGCCAGAAACAGCATCGCCAAATCGTTGGCTGCCGAAATCAAATTCACTCCAGCCACGATCGCCAAGAGGCAAGCCTGCGATTCCGCCGCGACCCCAGCCCCCGACTGCGACCACGTTAGCAGCACCAAAATAAACCCCGCCGAAAGCATCAGCCCCCGCGTGTACCAGGTGATCGCATCGAGCCGAAACGGCCCGAGCGTGGGTGTGGTCACCACTTGTTGATCCCACCATAACCACATCGCTCCAGCCAGTGCAGCCAGAGCCAAGCTTCCCCAACGGTGTTCCAAGCCGGGTTTTGCCTGACCACTTTCCGACACCAGGAAGGGACCAATGAAAAACTTGAGGCAGACCACCCCCAAAAGCAACAGCTCAGGGGTAATCAGCCAAACGGCCTGTGCAATTTCGGGGATAGCTTTATCCACAATTCAATTTCCAGCGATGACGCGTTGTCTCTAGCCAATTCTCTACGAGTGGTTTCAAAACCCTCTGGCGGAAAATGCCTATCTCAGGTTTTGCTGAGCCGTCTTTGCCACCAATCAGATTCTGAAACGGGCTTTGGCGGCCTGTTAACAACTCTCTATTTCGATTCACGTGTGATGAGGACTTGTCCCTCACGATCAACGGGCCAGTTGGCCCCCGGCTCGGTCGCCGTAACAACCTCCTCAACCGGAAGATCGCGTCGCAGCAGCGCTTTTACATCAGGCTCAATCGTTCCAAGGATCAATTGGGGGCACAGCCCCAGCACCAGACAGGCTGCCATCACTGGCACAATGGCAAACAGCTCTCGGGCCACCAGGTCCTTGGGACCTCCACCGGCTCCACCATCCGAAACATCGTTACTGGCCGTGCGCGAAACCGGCATATACAGCCCACCAAACAGCAGTGTTTGGATAACGCTTAACAGATACCATGCCCCAAGCGCCATTCCCAACGCCCCAGCCGCCGCCAACCACGGCCTGACTTCAAACATCCCCATCAGCGACAACACTTCGCCGACAAACCCGTTGAGGCCGGGAAGGCCGATACTGGCAAACGACAGAAAGACGACGCATGTCGCAAACATCGGCAGCTTGGCAGACAGCCCACCCAATTGCCTTAAGTCACGCGTTCCAAATCGATCCTGCAGCATCCCTGCCAAGAGGAAAAGGCCCCCCGTCGACAGGCCCAGGTTAATCAGTTGCATCACCGCTCCGTTAAGACCAATCGTATTCATGGCCATCAGCCCCAGCATGGCCACACCCACGTGAGCCACGCTTCCATATGCGAGGACGCGATTGAAATCATCTTGGGCTAACGCCCCCAGCGAACCATACACCACCCCCACCGCCGCCAGCACTGCCAGCACTGCGAGACCCGTCTCCTGACAGGCCAATGGCAACATCGGAACGCACAGTCGCAATAGCCCCAACAGGCCCAACTTAATCAGCAGCACACTCCCGGTAATCGGTGCTCGAAAATGGGCCACCGGCAACCAGGTGTGAAATGGAACCAAGGGCAACTTCACAATCATCCCTGCTGCCAACAGCAGAAAGATGGTGGTCTGATACTCAATTGGCAGTGGCTGTTTAGCCAGCGCAACACCCAATTCGGCCATCGAGAAGGGCTTACTCACACCAGTCATCGAATGAGCCGTAGTCGCTAGCGCCACAATTCCCACAAGCGTCAACAAGCTTCCTGCTAACGGCAACAGGAAAACCTTAAATGTATCCCTCAGGCTCCCTTTACTGAACACCCCAATCATGAGGAACAGCGGAATCAACGTAAACTCGAAGAACGTATAAAACAGGAGCAGATCGAACGAGCAAGCGACCCCAATGAGACCCGTCTCCAGCGCCAATAGTCCCGCGTAGAACTCGGTTGATCGCTCTTTGATCGACTCCCATGACACCAGCACCGCACACGTTGACAGCAGCGACACGACCAGGACCATCCATGCCGCAATACCGTCCATTCCCAGCACTAACTCTAGCTCAACAGGCTTGCCACCCGTCCCAACACCGAGTTGAAACCAGGTCTGTTTCACAGAGATCCACGGATGGATTGGCCCGCGATTAACCGCTGCACCAATCGGTTCGAGCACCAGTCGTCCAGCAGTCCCAAGTGCGAGGGCCAACGTTCCGAGCGTCGACAACAACGCCCAAACGCGCGAGTTGCGATACGACCCCTGCGCATCAAGCAGCACCATCAACAAGGCCGAAACCAGCGGCATCAGAACCAGCACAAAGAGCAGTGTCGACATCAGGCCATATTCCACAAAAAACAATCAAAGCGCTTTAACTACACTCTTTGATTAAGTATCTCTCCAAATACCCTCTGAAGCAGTCCTGAGGGAGCACGACCGGGTATTCAGATCAGTCAGTAACTCTGAAACAAGCAACTCACTCGATAACCGGCAAACCCGATTGCACCACCAACCCGCCTAGCCAACCTACTACTGCGCCAGCGCCTGCAGCACGCTCGCCAACAGCACTGCTAGCCCCAACAGCATAATCACGCCATAAGACTGCATGAGGCCACTTTGCAATGGCCTGAGTGCTTCACCAAACAGTCGCGGAATCGACGACACAACGTCAATTAAGCAGTCAACAACATTCCGATCAAACCAGGCAATCAGCCTGGCCAGCAGGCGCAGCGGAATAACTACCAGCACCAGGTATACCCCATCAAAGTTGAGCCCACTTTGCGACCAGGCCGCCCATGCGGTAGTCGGAGTTGCCAGCGTATAAGCGGCCCGCTCGGGACTTCCATACTGCATATAAGCCCAGCCAATCCCCGCCAATGCGATGATCGAACTGACCGCCAGAATCCCAAAGTTAAGCCCCAGCTCAGTCCCATGCGGAAACCCGGGAGTATGATGCAGGTACCCCGCATACAGATGGGTAGGACCAGCAACGAGACCAACCAGCACCGCCCCTGCTGCCAGCACATACAGCGGAACCGCCATCGCCAGCGGAGCATCGTGTGGATGATGCCCCGCTTCTTCCGGAAATCGCTCCGTCCCATGAAACGTCAGGTAATAAGCGCGGAAGGTATAAAAGGCGGTCAATAGCGATGTCACGATCGCCGTCGCCAAAATCACCCCGTAGACCGTGCCATACGAGGGATTAGCCGTTGCGGCGTAAACCACACTCAGGATTTCGTCCTTACTCCAAAAGCCCGCCAATAACGGAAAGCCTGCCAGCGCGAGTGCACCACACAAGAACGTGATATGCGTAATTGGCAAAGCGTGCCTCAGGCCGCTGAACCGCCGCATATCAATCACATCCCCCATTGCGTGCATCACACTCCCTGCCGACAAAAACAGGACCGCCTTAAAGAAGGCATGGGTAAACATATGGAATAGGGCAAACGTTCCACCTGCCGCAACCAGATTGGCATCAGCCCCCCCTGCCCCCAGCGCCATAAACATGAAGCCCAATTGGCTGACAGTCGAATAGGCCAGCACTCGCTTCAGATCGTACTGAGCCAGCGCAGCCAGGGCAGCGATAATCGCTGTCAGCGCCCCCACAACTGCCACCACCAGCAGAATGAGGGGTGCCATGGCAAACAGCGGCAAACACCGGGCCACCAGATAAACGCCCGCAGTCACCATCGTCGCCGCGTGAATCAGCGCACTAACGGGGGTCGGGCCTTCCATCGCATCTGGCAACCAGACCTGCAGTGGAAACTGAGCCGATTTCCCAATCGCCCCAATAAACAACAAGCCACAAATCGCGTTGAAAACACCTGGATGATCAACCGCAGCCCGCACTAGCAGTTCGGGATCAACCAGCACTTTGTCGAAATCAAGGCTCCCCAGCGTCGTCCAAATCAGAAACACGCCCAAGATCAGTCCCAGGTCGCCAATCCGATTGACCACAAACGCCTTCTTGGCTGCAGCCGCAGCACTTGGCTTAGTCAAGTAGTAGCCAATGAGCAGATAACTACACAGCCCCACCCCTTCCCAG
>JAIXVG010000420.1 GCA_027483145.1 Planctomyces sp. | reverse complement strand
GCATTGTTGAGCTGGCGAGACATCCCAAGGTGGTTGCGATCGGTGAAACGGGGCTCGACAGGTATTGGGATCATTCACCCCTCGAACTGCAGCAAGAGTACTTCAGGCGACATATCGAACTCTCACGACAACTGAAGAAGCCATTCGTCGTTCATTGTCGCGATGCAGAAGTGGAAACGCTTGAACTGTTGGCTGCGTATGCACAGGCCGGGCAGCTATCTGGCGTGATGCATTCGTTTGCCGGATCGGCTGAGATGGCCAGGCAGTGCCTTTCGTGGGGAATGCATTTGTCGTTCTCGGGAATGATCACGTACAAGAAGAACGAAGAGCTGCGAGCAATAGCGGCCAGCGTTCCAGTCGAGCGGCTGTTGGTTGAAACCGACTCACCCTATTTGGCCCCGACTCCCGAACGGGGTAAACGGAATGAACCAGCCTTTGTACGCTATACACTGGGGGTGTTGGCCGACCTTCGTAGCGTTACTCGCGAAGATCTGGCTGCTGCCACGACGGCGAATGCCATCAGATTGTTTGGACTGGGCTGAAGCGTTGTAATGTGGTCGGCCAGGCTAACGTTGAATACTGAGTCATCTCTGCTCTGATTGCCCCGCTCGCAGCCGGTTCATGGCGAAAGAGCGAGCCTCGCGCAATCAGCACTCGCCCATTTCATTCGGTCCCTGCAGGCCTAGCGGGCCAGAACCAACTTGCTGCTGTAGCAATCAAAATTGTGAGTCCGAACCAAAGCGATGTCGGCCAGGAGCGTGATGGACCTGCTTCCGTTTTGATTCGGCCTTGTGCGGAAGACGCGGCTGTTCGAACTTCCACCGAGGGGTCTTCTCGTTCCAGCTTGTTCAGCTCGCCGATGAATCGCCTTCCTTCGCTACCAAGGTTTGCCAACGCATTCACGGCAGCAGCCCGAATTTCGGGGCGAGCATCGGTCATCATTTGGGCAACAACATCAACCAGATCAGCCTGCTCCAGGCAAAGCCGACCCAAGCTTGCCACAGATGCAACTGCTACCTCTTTATTCGAGTTTTGCGTTGCCGCCTTCCATTCGATTAGGGCAGGGGAGTGGCGACCTGATACGAAGAGTGCATAACCAAGCCACAGCGATAAACCACTCGCCAGAATGGCGAGAGTACGAACAAGGGTATTACTTGAGGGGATCTCTGGGCTAAAGGCATCATCCGCTTCAGCCACGGCCGATTTCGTGCTAAGTGACGAAATCGTGCTGCTGATCGCTGTTCGCAGGGCCGAGGGGGTCGACGTAATTGGCCGCGGTGTTGCTGGCGCTTTCTTACCAGGCACCAGGCAACTCTCAAGTCGCTGGGCGACCTCTGCAGCCGACTGGGGCCGATCAGCCGGGTTCTTCTTCAATAGGTCTTGAACAATTTGGTCTAGTTCAGCGGGGCAATCAAAGATTTCAGCAACCAGTCGCGGTGGGCTGTTCTTAAGGTGCATATGTAACACACCTACGGGGTTTTCGGCCTCAAATGGGGGATGGCCGCTGACTAGTTCAAACAGGACGCAGCCCAAAGCGTACAGGTCGGCTCGATAAGTCAGCTCGTACTTGGCCTTAATCTGCTCGGGGGCCATATAGTGAAATGTGCCAACTGTTCGACCAGCCGCCGTCAGGCGCTGCCCCGCTGCGACCGTCGCGATTCCAAAGTCACTCAGCTTCAACTGGCGATCTTTAGTCAACAGAAAATTCGCCGGCTTAACATCTCGGTGGATCACCCCTTTCGAGTGGGCGAACTGCAGGGCTTCGCAAATCTGCAGGCCAAACTCAATGGCGGTCTCCCACGATAGCCGACCACGTTCGCGCAATAGCCCAGACAGGGTTCCCCCTTCGACCAGTTCCATCGCGTAAAAACGTTGCTTGCTTTCGCATACCCCACCAAAACAACGCACGATATTGGGGTGCCGCAACTGCTTGAGGACTTCCATCTCTTGAGCAAAGCGAGCCACGATTTTCGCATCGGCCGCGACATCGTCTGGCAATAGCTTGACCGCGACGAACTCATTGTTAATCACCGAACGCGCGCGGTAAACCTCTCCCATACCACCCGAGCCAATTTGCTCAAGCAGCTCGAAGGGCCAAATCCAGCGCAGCGGAGCCATAGGGTGTTAGCAGTCTCGTGTATCGGTCAGGACTGAATCGATTTATTCAAATCAGAATTGTCAGCCGAAATTGGCTAAAAACAAGCTACTTAATTGTTGGCTTTCTTTTAACCATGACCTCTGTGTCAGCTTGGATATTCTGCAGAAATCGCCCCTCTCGGCCTGAAAATCAGGTTCGTTTACACACTTCGGCGTAATTGCCCTCTGGTAGAAAAAGATGAAAGGCAAATCGGTTGTAGCGATTTGATACACTTTGGCAGCTCGGTGAACGCTATAGGCCGACGATCCATGGCTTTAGGAGAGTTTGTAATGTGCACTGAAGCGAATCCCTTTCGGTTATCTGTGATCGATCAACAGATGACGAATGATCTCTCGAAACGACCGACAGTTGCTCCCCCTGAAGGTTTGCTGCTGAACCGGCGCGACTGGACTTGTCTGGTCCTGGCAGCTCCTGTTGCCAGTTGGTATGCAGTGAACGAAGCTCATGCAGCAAACTCGGTGACCGAGGAGCGAGCGAGGGTCGTGGTCGTGGGGGCGGGGATATCTGGTCTGGGAGCGGCCCGATCCCTTGTCGATCAACATGGCTTTCGTGGTGCGCGGCAGGTCATTGTGCTTGAAGCCGCCGATCGAATCGGCGGCCGGATTCAGACTAGCGTTCAGAGAGGATTGCCACTCGACTTGGGTGCTCAGTGGATTCACGGAAGTAAAGGGAATCCCATTACCGAGTTAGCCCGTCGTGCTCGACTTGAAACCCGCGTTACCAACATCGAGAGACAACGCGTATGGCAGCCCAGCGGAGTCGCTATCTCTAATACACAAATCGAGCGCAGTGTTCGTACATTTCAACAGAACATCAACTTGGTTAAATTGCGCGCCGGGAGAACCGCGGCCGATGCTTCGATCGAAGAGCTGTGGCAGCGATATGTTCCCAAGGTGCGCGATCAGCGCGATCAAGACTTGGCCGAGTGGCAAAAGTTTTGGAACATCGAAGCCGAGACCGCAGCCAGTTGCCGCCAGGTGTCAGCCAAGTCCTATGATGAAGACGAGGCTTTTGAAGGAGATGAGCTGGTTCTCCCCAAAGGCTACGGTGGAGTACCGGGCTTTCTAGAGCGTGGGCTCGATATTCGTAAGTCGCAGCCGGTTCAATCGATCTTGGTCACTCCTTCGGTTGGAAAAAAGCCAGGATCAGTGACTGTCGTTACCCCCAGTCGACGGTTCGTGGCCGATGCTTGCATTGTTACTTTGCCGCTGGGCGTCCTCAAAGCGGGCCAAGTTAAGTTTGCTCCCGAGCTTCCCGCAGCACATACCGCAGCAATTACCTCGCTTGGGCTTGGCCGCTTCTATAAGCTATTCCTGGAGTTTAGCGCCGATGTCTTCCCATCTGGGATCATGGTGGCTGGTTTGCTGGCAGCCAAGCCCGGTGAGCAGGTCTACTTTCTCAATGCAAACTGGCTACTTCCGCGGCGGGTTGTCTGCATGATGGCAGTAGGTGATGAAGCAGATCGATTGGAAAAGCAGGCAGAAGTGACAACGGTCGAATTGGCCCTGAAGCAGTTGAAGCTGATGTTTGGGTCAAGTGTCGGCAAACCGGTAACGGTTGTTGCCTCGAACTGGATGTCGAACAATTTCTCTCTAGGAGCCTACAGCTTCTGGCAGGTCGATTCTGGACCAGCAACCTCCGAAGTGTTACAGCGGCCTGCCCATCAGCGACTGTTTTTCGCCGGAGAGCATGTCTCCAGCGAGTATCCTGGAAGCGTGCATGGCGCCTACCTTTCAGGTATCGCCGCCGCCGACGCCGTCAAGGACCTTCTGACCGTCTAAACCCATCGTCTAGGCTGACTGGCGGCATTGATAGACTTGGGTTTCCCGAAGTGGGCAGATCAATTCTCCCCGCAAAACCAGTCCCTTCCTTCTTGCCGCTACAACCGGCCACCCGAACACTTGGCAAGCAATCTCAAATTCGCCGTTCGTTTCGAAAAGTGAACTAGGTTTGCATTGACGGCATTGTGTCGAAATCAACGCGGAGATGAGAACCTGTCCGAGACCCCGATTGGGCCTGCTCGGATACTCAGCTCTGACGGTACAGCGTGGCCGCATCAGAGGTTTCTTGGATAAGCAGTAAGTTTTCATTTCGGTAGAAACGGCAAGATGACCTTCGAATCACCGCCAAGTCATGGACTTGACTCGATTCTCACATCGGCAGCATCGATGGCAGGGCCGACGGCACTAACTGCTGTGGCCGGGCCAAAGCCCGTCCGTCATCAATTCTCAATCATGGTCGTTGATGACGAACCGCTTAACATTCGAGTATTGCAAAAGTATCTAGCCGAGATTGGCTTTAACAATGT
>JAIXVG010000437.1 GCA_027483145.1 Planctomyces sp. | reverse complement strand
TACGCGATCGGGATTGTGCGCTGCACACGTCGCAGTGACCCATCCACCGACCGAGTTCCCAATTAGGTCGGCTGATTGAATCTGCTCGTGATCCATTAACGCAATGATTGCATTCGCCTGACTTGTCATCCCCAGATGTTCTGCGTCGCGTGAAGAACCGCCGAATCCGAGCATATCGATCGCATAGACACTATGCCTTGCAGACAAAGCGGTGATGACAGCCGTCCAGTCCTCTTTGTGACCGCCGACCCCGTGAACAATCACCACGGCCGCCCCGGAACCGGCCTGCAAGTATGCGAGGGTATTTCCTTCGACATCGATGGTCTTTTGAGCGAAATTGTTCACCATTTACGTGCGATCTCTAACGTGATTGGAGGGACCGGCCGTGATTGACTGCCGACAATGGGCGTCCTTTGTAGCCGAAATTCAGATTCTCGTCTCCGACGAAAGTGTGCAGTATGAACGATCCGATTGCAAGATTGACTGGGAGATTTCCATCTTCACACTTTCGTTGGGGCACTCCACCATCTCAATTCTGGTTGAGCTGCTCGAACCGGCAAAGATCGCCTCAACGTCCGAGATGATTTGCCGGTCCCTGAAGACAGCGCCAAAGACTCTTTTTTGAGACTCGGTGACCGTTACAAGTCACGCGAACCCGCCGTTCCGCAAGACATCTGCTGGCGGAGCGCTGTCGCCGGTGCCAAGCACCGGGTCGAACCGGACCTACATTGCTTGATCACGATTGATCGATGCGTCAAGAGAATGCGGCTATCGGCGCGGGCCAGATCGACGGGCCAAATTGACAGGCGTGGGAGCCCGGAGCGAGTCAGCAGACCAGAGGGGCGCATTCGGGAGTTGGGCCGGACTGGCTTTCGTTACGGCTACTTATCGCGGCGAGTTGCTCTGCGAGGGCTTCTTCGACGAGACGCAGGGTTTCATCGAGCTTGGGGTTGAAGAGATCGCCGATCAAGAGGTCGGTGATGTCCCCTTTGCGCCCGGGGTGGGCCATGACGAACTTGCCGAAGTTGAAGCCTTTGTAAAAGGCGAGGACGAGCTTGCGCATCCGTTCCATGCCAAGAACATAGTCGGGAGACCAGCGGCCGAGTTGTGCGGCGGAGGTGTTGCCGGTGGCTAAGCCGTCGATGACGGCATCGGCAGCGAGTTGCCCCGATTTGAGGGCGAGGAGGACGCCGGACGAATAGAGGGGATCGAGGAAGCCGTAGGCGTCACCGACCAAAACCCAACCATCACCGGCGGCCTCTTCTGAGCGATAGGAATACTCTTTGGCCGCACGATACTGATCGACCCGTTCTGCCCCCTGGAGGCGTGGCTGGAGGCCGACGCAGCGGCTGAGTTCGGTATTGAAGATTGATTCGAGGTCTTTCTGCTCGCGATCTTTGAAGAGGTAGTCGTAGCCGGCGACGACGCCGACGCTGGTGATGTTGTCCTGCAACGGGATGTACCAGAACCAGCCAGCTTTCCCTGCGGTCTGCAGAATGATGGTTGCACCGCTGTTCGCTTCGGAGTCGCGGAAGGCCCCTTTGAAGTAGGTCCAAACGGCGGCTTTTTTGAGCTCGGGATCCCACTTGCGGAGACCTAAGCGACTCATGATGACGGAGCTTTGACCACTGGCACCGACGACTACGGTAGCAGGAACCTCGCATTCAAGGCCGGTTGCCTCATCGCGAACTTTGACACCAGTGCAGCGCGAGCCGTCGAACAGGGCTTCCATCACGCGGTGATTTTCGTGGACCTGAACGCCTTGCTCGCGGGCGTTATTGAGCATCATCTGGTCGAATTCGGCTCGGCGGACCTGCCAAGTTTGCGAGGAGATATTGGGGCGATGCTGATGAAAGAAAAACGGTTCCGAGAGTTTTCCATGTTCTGTGACGAACTGGACACTGCGTTTTTCGACGAATGGGCTGCCGCGCAATTTGGACAAGAGGCCTAACCGCTCCAAAACCCAGTAAGTTTCCGGGATGAGCGATTCACCGATGTGAAAGCGCGGAAATGTTTCGCGTTCAAAGAGCTGGACCCGGTAGCCCGCCTGCGCTATGAGGGTAGCGGTGGTGGCGCCAGCGGGACCGCCACCAATGACCACAACGTCTGGACTGGCTGCTTGAATCATGAGATGGCTCCCGATAACGAATCAAGTGTGCGGGTGGAAACAAAGCTGGTTGAAGTTCAATCGAGGTTTGTGAAAGCGAAGAGTGAGACTTTACGACTGATTTCGTGACCAGCGGGACTGAGGCTGCTCATGCGGATGACGCACCTGCGCGAGTAGTTCAATGAGCTGTTCTAACTTCTCTGGAGGAAGATGTCCCAACTGGGCAGCATGACATTCAACAACACGTTCGGCCAAAACACCGCACAAAGCTAAACCAGCTTCGGAGATGCGAACTTCAACAACGCGGCGATTTTCGGGAGGGCGCTCTCGTTCGATAAGCCCCCGATTTTCGAGACGGTCGAGCATGCGCGTCATATCGGGTGCCCGGGAAATCAATTGCTG
>JAIXVG010000361.1 GCA_027483145.1 Planctomyces sp. | reverse complement strand
GCGAGCCGGTGTGGCCGCAGTCGCATCCGACAGCCTCGTCGAACGCAGCTTGCGGCTGACCGCCGACTCGCTCGAAATCGCTGGTCAGTCATTCTTGCTGAAACCCCACTCACAAGTCGTCGTCGTCGGGGCAGGAAAAGCGAGTGCCGGCATGGCGGTTGGTGCCGAGCGAGCGCTTGGCCCTCTCAAAGATCGCCTGTCGGGCTGGGTCAACGTCCCCGCCGACTGCATTCGCCCCACGTCTCGCATTCATCTCCATCCCGGCCGCCCCGCTGGCCACAACTTGCCAACACTCGACGGCGTCCACGGCACACAAGAAATCGTTCGCCGCCTCGCTCAGCTGGGACCAGACGACCTGGCGATTGTCCTGGTGTCGGGGGGCGGAAGCGCTTTGCTGCCACTGCCAGTCGAGGGCGTATCGCTCGCCGACCAACTGGACCTGATTAACTCACTCGTTGCCTGTGGTGCCTCCATCGAAGAGGTCAACACCGTGCGTCAAGTTGTCTCGCAATCGGCCGCCGGTGGTCTCGCAGCCGTCCCCCGTCACGGACAACTGGTCGGCTTAATCATTTCCGACATTATTGGCGATCCACTCGACCTCATTGCATCGGGCCCAACCACCCCCGGCAGCTATCAACCCGCCAAAGCAATAGCAATCTTGGAACACTATCAGGCCTTGCGCCCTGATCTCCGCCCCCCCGCAGCAATCCTCCAATTCATCACAATTGAAGCTAAACTGGGAACAATTTCGCGAACCCCTCACATCCCAGTCACAAATGTGCTGTTAGGATCAAACTCCCTGGCAATTGAAGCTGCTGCCCAGCATGCGCACGCCCTCGGATATCAGCCTCACATCATCGGCCGTGGCGAACGGGGCGAAGCACGACAGGTCGGCCAGCAATTAGCTTCCCTTTGCCTTAAGGCCAATCAGCAACTTGGCGGACAGGCCTCCGCCAGTCCCGCAGCCTCTTCCGGCCAACCAATCTGCTACCTCAGCGGGGGCGAACCAGTTGTCACCTTTCTGCCCGGACAAGCCGTTGGCAAAGGTGGTCGAAATCAAGAACTGGTCCTGGCTGCCCTGCGTTCGCTCGTCAGTCAGCCCCATCACCCTTTTGCCCTTCTCTCTGCCGGCACAGATGGTGAAGACGGACCGACTGATGCAGCCGGGGGAATCATCGGCACCCAGACAGTTCAGCAAGCGACATCTCTTTTGGCGCAAATGGACCAGCATTTGGACCAACATAACGCTTACCCATTTTTTTTTTTTTTTTTCTCCCTCTTGAAAACAAGTCCCACACAGACGAATGTGATGGACCTGCGAGTGTTGGTCGTCGCACCGCAAAGCTGAGTACTCTTTGCTCAATCTGGTGACCAGCTTCCGAACTCGCAGCAGCTCACGATAAGCGGTTTCGTTCCTGGTAAATCACTTGCCACTTATTCTTTGCCACGACTGCCTGGCTTGGGTTGAGGCCGAGCGACATCTTTGCCCCGACTGCGGCGGAGAATTCGAGCCCTTTCAGCACGACCCGTCCCCCGAACAATTGGAAGAGTCGTTCGGCAAACACGTAGCTCGCCTTGGTGAAGTCCGAATCATTCGTACGGGAAGACCCGACTGGGGAGTCCTCGACGCAACCACCAACGGATTGTGCTTCCTCCCCTACATCGAATCACCAACCCCTCATGTCTGGCGAGCGGTCATGGCCGTCAGCCGCCCCTCCAAAGGCTGGAAATCTCTCACTCCGTATTTTCGACCAGCCACAGGTCAAAAGTTGGCGGTTCAGCCCACTCCCGTAGCCGTACCGGTACCATCTTCCACGAGCGACCTCGTCGCGCAATTCATGGCCAGGCCAGGTAGCCTCTTCGTCAGTGCCGATGCCATCCGCAAGCTCGAACAACGGGGCGAAGAAATCTCAATCGACCGGCGGCCCATGTGCGGATTACGATTCCAGGCGACGACCGATATTGCAGGCTTCCGGACCAACATTCAAACGCTTCTAGCAGCATATTGGCCCCATCTGCAACGCTGAGGTTGTGGACACAACGCCGGCATCCATCAGTTCAACGCGCTAATGTCGTGTCTCACTTAGAAGGGGCCTTCTCTGTGTGTGCCACTGGCTTCTCCATTGTCTTGAGATGACGAGTGTATTCATACGACAGGACGGATCGCACTGGCAATGCAAACAAACCATGTTGTTCGCGTTAGAATTATTTCCCTCATTTGCGAATCACTACTCTAAACCCCTTCCGTTTTCAAACAGGTCCCGCCCCTCTAAACTTCACCCGTTAACAGTTGCAGCGATCAGTATATCGCCGGCCAGTACGGCTCCTTAACGCCCCTGATTCTCCTAAAGCAGATCGCTGTGATTGGTGAAGAAAGAACATTAGTTACAGGCCAACCCAATGAGGCCTCACAGTCTCCCTTGGCCAGCGCCCGGGAAATACTGCGTCACCACTGGGGCTACGAGGACTTTCGCCCCGACCAAATCCCGGCCATCGAAGCAGTTCTCGCCAAGCGTGATTCGCTAGTCGTTTTACCGACAGGGGGAGGAAAGTCTCTTTGTTTTCAGGTCCCAGCGATGCTTTTGCCCGGCATCGCAGTGGTTGTTTCGCCCCTCATCGCCCTGATGAAGGACCAGGTTGACCAGCTCAACGGTATTGGAATCAAAGCGGTCGCCATCAACAGCACTATCCAAAAAGCAGAGAAAATCGAGATCGCCCGTGCGATGCGCGCAGGAGAAATAAAACTGGTTTACCTGGCCCCCGAGCGACTTTGTGATGATCGCATGCTCGGGTTTCTGGAAAGCCTGCCGATTTCGCTAATTGCCATCGACGAGGCTCACTGCATCAGCCAATGGGGACACGATTTCCGCAAAGAATATCGACTTCTCGGCGAGATTCGGCAGCGCTTCCCCAACTCACCCCTTCAAGCGTTGACCGCCACAGCGACACCCGGAGTTCAACAAGATATCGCCTCTCAACTCCACCTTCGCGACCCTCAAACAATTGTCGGCAACTACGACCGACCCAACCTCACCTATCGCGTGTTACGAAGAAAACAGCTACGCGATCAGGTGCAAGATCTCCTGGGACGTCACAAAGGAAACTCGGGAATCATTTATTGCCTCTCCCGAAAAGATGTCGATGCGCAAAGTACCGAACTACAGCAAGCTGGTATTCGAGCGCTCCCCTACCATGCCGGAATGAGCGATGTCGACCGTGCCCATAACCAGGAAAAGTTTCTTCGCGACGAATGCGATATCGTTGTCGCCACCGTCGCCTTTGGAATGGGAATTGACAAGTCGAACGTGCGTTTCGTTCTGCACTTAACTGCACCGAAGTCGCTTGAACATTACCAACAGGAAGCAGGCCGGGCCGGTCGCGACGGACTTCCCGCTGAGTGTCTGTTGCTTTACTCTCCAGGCGACATCATCACCTGGAAGAAGCTTCAGGAAAATCAGCCCGAAGATGCCTTGGAACTGGTCAAAGCCCAACTCCGCGAGATCGAGCAGTTTGCGACCGCACCCATCTGTCGACATCGTCAACTAGTCCAGCACTTCGGCCAGACCTTTAATGGGGAGAACTGTTCCGCCTGCGATGTCTGCCTTGGCGAACTCGCGATGCTTGATGACCCACTCGACGTTACGAAAACAATCCTTTCCGCTCTCGATTCCCTCGGCCGCCCTTACGGAGCGGGCTATGTTACTGCCGTCTTGTGTGGCAGCAAAGATGACCGAATTGCCGAGCGGGGACACCAGAAAACACCTGTTACGGGTCTATTGCGTCAGGCCGGCGAGCCAACCGTGCGAAGCTGGATACAGCAGTTAGTTTCCCAGAAGGTGTTGATTGCAGAAGAGCCTTATGGAACACTTTCGAAAGGCCCGTTGGTTCCCGGGATTTTGAACGGTACCCAACCACTCCGCCTCACGGCCGAAGGAGCCAGCACCAGCAGCGTCAATCGCAAAGTTCGCGAATCAGCCCCTGTGGCTCAACACGATCAGCCCTTGTTCGAGCGCTTGCGCAAGTTGCGTAAAGAATTAGCCGATGAGGCAAGCGTCCCCCCTTACATCATCTTTGGAGACGCAACGCTCAAAGCACTGGCCGCAACACGCCCCACGCAGGTCGACCGCATGACCGAAATCACCGGAATCGGGGCAAAAAAACGAGACCTCTTTGGAGACCAGTTTGCCGCCGCCATCCGCATATTCTGCGACCACACGGGCCTGGAAACAGACCTGTTTGACTGAGAACAGTTTTTAACATTCCAGGCGAGCCGACTGCGCGAGCGGTAGGGTTCTTGACGTCTAACGCCACACATCCCGCTATGCCCGCTTCACCCCAAGCGCCATATTCATTGGACTGGTACCTGGAACAAAACAGCCAACTGACGTTGACGACGCCCACGTAATGCCGTGATGCTTCCCCCATGCGACCAGCCACCCCACAATAGCCGCTGGTGCGATCCCCAAACGGGTAGCAAATTTTGTCGCGAAACGACGAATCTTCACCCAAACAGCAACCCGCGAAACACAAAGGCTTGTCAGACTCATGAGTCGTCTTGAATCACTGAAGCAAATGCTGGCCGACGAACCGCACGATTCGTTCCTGCGATACGGCTACGCTTGCGAACTGGTTAAATCAGGCAACGTGAACGAAGGTCTGGCCGAGTTCGATGTCGTCATTCAAAACGACTCCGACTATGTCCCCGCCTACTTTCGCAAGGCTCAGGTTCTAGCCGAACAGGGCCAGTCCGACCAGGCTCGCGAAACCGCCATCCTCGGCGTACAGGTAGCAGTCAAAACGGGCGACCACCATGCCGCTGGTGAAATGCGAGCCTTTATCGACCTCCTGTAGACCAAAATTCTAACTTATAGGCCTACCGCAGCCTTCGGCAATTCGTCCCTGGCCCTCTGCCAGCAGCCAATTACGAAGCATTTACTGGGACCAATCGCCCTCTTGGTGTATACTCCTCAAGCGGCATCACGCCTCACATCAACGATCACGAGCCCGAGAGCCACAGCAGGCGCCGGTCAACCACGTACTCGCAGTAACTCGTCTCAACAGAAATTTCGTCGGGGATCTATGTCCACTCCATCCCAGCGGTCAACTTCAACTCGCAATATTCAGCTCCCTCTCACCAAATTCTTCACCCAGCGGGTAGGGCATTTGAGTTTGGTGCTATCTCTATCTTCACTTCTAGCGATCAGCCAAGTCACAACCTTGTCCGGAGAAGAACCAGAAAAGGCCGAACTGGCCCAGTTCTACGGATTCTTGCCCCTCGAAGTCTTCCGGCTTTCCGATCGCTCTGCCAATCTGGTCGCGGGAGACTTCAATTCTGATGGCCAGACCGACATTGCCTGCGTCGACAATGGCCAAAGCCGAATCGATCTACTCCTATCTCAGAAGAAACCACATACCAAAGAAGCCGCCCGCCAAAAAGACGTCAACGCCGTTGATGATCACTGGCGTTTCGAGCACGTAAAGCTGGCAGTCGATCAAGAGATCTACTCTTTGGCAGCCGGCGACTTCGACCACGATGGCCGCACCGATCTCGCCTACCTGGGTGCTCCCGATCAGCTCGTTATCCGTTATCAGTC
>JAIXVG010000438.1 GCA_027483145.1 Planctomyces sp. | reverse complement strand
AGGCAGGAAAATCGGTAGAATTTGCCTCATTTCTGACTGCGATGATCAATTGGCCAGTCGCTGGAAGAGCGTTGGGTGGCGTATAGGGAGCATGGTTGCCAGTTCTGGCGGTTTACGCCAAACTGAAGGCTACCAGTTAATCGTGGCACCAGCGAACCCCGATTGCAGATAGCGAGGCTGCTTGAGAGACAGACTCGTATCCGTTCGCATGGCGATTCCGATTTGAGCTGGGATTCGGTGCTTGTATTAGTCAGGGAAGCGCAGTTGCAAATGGATGCTTGCAGAGTCGTGCGATGGTCTCTGATGGTCTTGCATCTTTATGCCTGCTCCAACTCCGATTGGCCAGCTGCCAGCCCAATTTCGGGCAGACCCGTTTGTGGTTCTGCCTGAGAATCAGCTAGCGCACGCTGCGGCATTTCGGCTTGTTGAGCCTGCGGCTGGTGCACCTCAGCAGCTCACCTGTCTCTATGGCCCGTCAGGGGTGGGCAAAACTCATTTAGCCCAGCATGTTCTGGTGGCAACGCTGCGGCAACGACGCTCGGCCAAGTGCCTGTTTATTTCAGCACGAGAGTTGGCTTTATACCTGGCTGACGTGACTGCTCAAACGACGCTCTTGGATTTCTATGCCGAGGCCTCCCGCTGGGAGATTCTGGTTTGCGAAGATTTAGAAGAGTTGCGACTGCATGATCGACTTCAACAGTTATGGTTGGGCTTAATAGAACATTTACTAAATGGTTCAACGCGGGTGCTGGTGACATGCACCCGTAACACCGATGAACCGTGGGGCCTTTCAGCCAGAATTGTCAACCGCTGTCATGGAGGGTTTTGCACAGCGCTGCGTCCCTTGGGAGTCCCAAGTAAAGAATTGATTCTGGAGCAGTTCGCGCAGTCGATGCAGTTGGTCCTGCCACCCGATGTTCGAGGAAAGCTAGCTGAGAGGGGGAGTGGTCTTCCTGGCGAGCTGCGGCAAACGCTGGCGCGGCTGGATGAATTCGCCCGCAAGAATAAAAGTCTGCTGACGAGCGAACTGGTTGAGAGGAGCCTTCCTCAACAATTGCCGCGCAAGGGGCCAACGCTCGAACAAGTGGTGACGCTGGTCGCAGCCGAGTTCGAGCTGACAGTTGAAGAACTGAAATCGGCGTCGCGGCAAGCTCATCTGGTGTTGCCCCGGCAATGCGCCATGTTGCTGGCGCGGCAGTTAACCGGACTTCCGCTGGAAGCGATTGGGCGGTTTTTGGGAAACCGATCGCATACGACCGTTTCGCATGGCTGCTCTCGCCTGGAAGAACTGCTGCCGACTGCCCCGAAGCTGCGAAAGCAAATGGCCCGCTTGCGTCAGCGGCTTCCGGGAAAGAAGGAAGCAGGTTAGCGAGCCTGATTAGAGGGCATGGCTGGCGCAGCGAGAGGGTAGAAATCCCACTGGAGCTGGCAAAAGACGGCTTGGCGGGCTGGCGGCTGGACTTGTGAGGAAGTGGCTTTGGCTCGAAGCCGCCGATTCTCACCCGATTTGAGGACCGAAAACGGGGACAGAGACGGACACTTGCGACCCGTCGGTAAATTCGAGTGTTAAGATGTAAGTCTTTTAACAGTAATGGATTGCACCCCGCAGGAGTCGAACCTGCAACCTACGGTTCCGAAGACCGTTGCTCTATCCAATTGAGCTAGGGGTGCTGAGTAGTCGCGTGCAACGTTTGCCAGTTGGCTGGCCAAGCTCGTTCAGGCCACCTGTTAAAGGGTACTTTGTGGCCTGACGATTTCGATAACAGAGTATCTGGGCAGTGGTTCCGGAAATCAAGCGGGGCGAGAAACGCTGACTCGACCCCAGCGAAAGTGATATAGTCACCAGACTGCAGCGTCGGGTTCGGCCTCAAAAGTCGATTTTCGCAGGATGCAATGGCCTGGCACTATACTTCAGTCGTCGAGAGGCTAATCCCCACAGGTCAGGGATGATCTGAACTACTGAGGTTTACTCATCAGTTTCCTATAGGAACCGATCTAGACTATTTCTGTCGCCTGAGGTGTGGCTGGGTCGACTGGGCTTGGTCGCTTCAAGAGCTTGGCAATCGTGAACGTGAACCGTAATACTTTCGACCACCATCCGCTGATTCAAGCTTCAGACGATGGCAGAGGAATGCCTCGTTTAGCGAGTTGTCTGATGGTTGGATCGGTTCAGTTCGAAGCCCTTAAATGGGCAAGATGCTGGTGGGTGGTTGCTACTGTCTTGATGATAAGCATTTGCCAATCACCGGCGGCGATGGCCCAACCGGCGGCTGAAGAGGTGATGGAGGAAGAGGCTGAGGGTGAAGACGAGGTCCCACCTAGGGCGAACCCGATTGGAGCGGCACTCAAGCGGCTATTCCAACCGCAGGTCCGCGAAGATGATGGAAGCGGGGGAGAAGAGGATAACACCGAGGCCGCGGGAGAGCAGTTCAATCGAGCAGCACGCGATCCGAAGTCAATTAGCCTGTTGCGTGGTGCTCGAAAAGAGTTAGCGGCTGGGAATGCCTCTTCTGCATTTGAGCTTTTCCAGAAGTTGCTCGATCTGCCGGAGGACTCAGTTGTTCCGACGGGGCGCGACGAGTGGGGGTCTGCTCGTGGAGTCGCGCTGGAGGAGATGGCCAAGCTTCCGGCTCAAACGCTCGCTAACATGCGGGACCAGTTCGCTCCGCTGGCGCAGCGGTTACTCAATGACGCACACCAGCAAGGTGATCGATACGCGATTGCGAAAGTGGCCTTACGTTTTTTGTATACGCCAGCGGGAGAAGAAGCAGCCAACGAATTGGCATCGCGGCATATCGATCTGGCTGAGTACACGCAGGCAGCGCTTTGGCTGGAGCGAATTTCGTGGTTTGGCGGACCACTTACTCAGTTACCGGCATGGCAGGCCAAAGCAGCATTCGTGGCCCGCGAGGCGAATAGCCCAGCACTCCAAAAACGGTACCCAGCAGATCGCGAGCAGACAGTCACCCTGGGAGGCAAGCCGCAATCACTGAAGGCCTGGCTGCAGGCCAGTAGTTTGGCGAATCGAGCCGCACGCATGCAGCGGCAAAGTGAGTTTCCAACGGTCCTGGGGAACGAATCGAGGCGAGCAACGGCCATTCTCCCCCGGCCATCACTTGTCGCGCAGCGGAAACATCCGTTTAGCCAAAGCGTCGTCTTGCGGCAGAAGATTGACGCGCGGCGGGCCGAGCTAGAACCCCTGAACCTCACGCTGATTCCCGCATCGGTTCCGATCTCTGCCCGGGGGATGGTCTTCTATCGCGATTTGCAATCGGTGCGGGCGTTCAACCCGGTGACGGGTCAGGTGGTGTGGGAAACGGAAGAAGGACTTTCGGCTCACCGCATGCTGACCGGGTTAGTCAATTCGGGCTACCGCGGCGGATCGAGCGAAGTGACACAGTATGACTTTGACGCACAAGGAACGGTCGGTTCGTTTCATCCTCTGACAACCTTTCTGTATCGGGATCATCTGCAAGGGCAAATCGCTGCAGATGGTGATCGACTTTATTTGATTGAAGATCAAGCCTGTTTAACGCGAACGACTCCCGGGGGGCATTGGAGTTTCGAAGAGGACGGAATCGATCCATTTGGTCAGGACTGGTCGACAAATCGATTGGTCGCCTATGACATTTCGACCGGGCGGCAGATGTGGTCGGTTGGAGGGCGGTCGCTGTTTGAAGACCAGAATGGGGTTCTATCGAAGGCGTACTTTCTGGGAGTCCCGGTCTCGGATGGAGAGACCGCTTATGTCGTATTCAGCAAGCTAGGAGAAGTGAGGCTGGCGGCCATTGAATGTGAGACAGGCCGCTTGCGTTGGACGCAACTACTGGCTTATTCCGATTCTCGCATTGAGCAAGACATTGCGCGACGGTGGTTTTCTGCACAGCCTTCGATAGCCGGGGGACTGATTGTTTGCCCAACGACTGTCGGCTGGATGGTAACGGTAGATGCTGAGTCAGGAAGTATTGTCTGGGCTCAGCGCACCGACCTGAATGCCACCTACAACGATGATGATGGAACGCCAGCCGCCCCATTGATCAATGCGTCAGAGATTGGGCAGCAGTGGCTGTCGACACCCCCCGTTGTGACTGAAGGACTGGTTGTTTCTGCACCGACAGAAAGCCCCTATCTTTACTGTTTCGATTTAGGAACAGGTCGAGAACTGTGGAAGCTTGGGCGTTCAACGTCGCAGTATGTGGCTGGCCTGACCCAGACCAATTGCCTGCTGGTCGCCACTGATCAAGTTCTGGCTGTTCGGCTGACCGATGGCAGCACTGTTCAGAAGCACTCCCTTGGGAAGCTGCGGCCGACGGGTCGCGCGCTGATTGTGCAGAACGAGCTATGGGTCCCGCTGAGTGGCGGCAATTTGCGAGTTCTAGATGTTGAATCGTTGGCCCTCGTGCGCGAGCTATCAACCGCTGATGGAAATGGTCAATTAGGGAACCTTGTTCCGGTTGAGGGACTGATGGTTTCTCTAACTCCCGATGGCCTGGAAGTATTCGGGCCAGAGGTTGAGCAGTCTGCCCAGCGGGCGGTTGAGACCGTCACCAGACCGGGTGAGCGATTGTCGTTAGCCCAACAAGCAGCCGCTCAGCGAGCTGATAGTCGCGTCATCGAACTCTTGTCCCCAATCGACACAAACGCTTTGCAGGAAGAGCAGCTGTCTATTTATCGGCAGTTGTTTCGAGAAGCGATTGTCAGACGATTAGCGGTTTCCCGATCGACCGCTGATTTGAATCTACTGGAGAAACTGGCCGTTACGGATGAAGACCGGTGGCAGGTTGAGACCGAAAGCTATCTGCTGGTGCGAGATCAAAAATCGCCGATTGTGGCGATTCGGCACTTGATAGAGTTGTCGAGGCGCAACATCGATTTGCAGGTGCTCGTTCCCCGGCAGGATGACCCGGGGATTGAGGTCACTCGTGAACGGTGGGTGGCTAATGAGCTGGCTCAATTGTACGACAAATCGACACCCGCTCAGCAGACGGAAATTCAGCAAGTGATCGAGCAGTCGATTGGTCCCGTCAGTGCTGCCACGGAAGAGCAACTGGCCAAATCGCTGGTTCTTTATTCGTTCTTGCCAGTCGCAACGACCGTTCGGTTAGAACTGGCCGAGCGGCTGTTTGTCGCGCGCAATTTGATCGCAGCCGAGTATACGTTGCTTCCGCTCTTAAACGCGGGGAATTCATCGCGACCATTGGCGCTCGCTCGCATGGCGAGGATTTGTCGGAAATATCCATTGCCGGGTGATGCAGCCTATTTTGCTAAACGCTTACTTGCTGAAAGCCCCGATTTTCCCGATGGCGAGCAAATCTTTGAGCTAGCGAAGAAAGATATTCCTCGGCCGACGATTGCTCAATGGAAGCAGGGGCCACTCAAGATCGAGCAGTTTGGTTCGGGCAATTACCAGCCGCCACGTCAGGAACTGCTGCTGTCCGAGCAGTTGCCAAGTGGGTTAGGGCTATCGGCCGAGATTGATCAAGAGCATGAGCGGCTTGTCTGTGTGTCGCGGGATGGGTCTGGGCCTGGTTGGTCACCTCCCCTTCGGGCAGGGGCTGGGCAACAGCAGAATGGTCATGCCTTTTCATATCATGTTGGCCATCGATTGCTGGTGGCTTACAACGACGTGATCCACTTGTTTTCTCCGTGGGAACAGCGGCTGTTATGGGCCGTTCCAATGGAACCGCAAATTGATGATGGGCGTTATGCTCGGCATACTCCGCT
>JAIXVG010000440.1 GCA_027483145.1 Planctomyces sp. | reverse complement strand
TTATCCGAAAACCTCTGATGTATGGATCGTACGCCCGAAAAAAAAGGGGCTATCGAATAAGCACAACGGTTTTCGAACAGGCTCTTAATCGAACGCATTGTGGCAGGTGATGGCCGAGCTGGCCAGAGATTTACTGTTCACTCGGACCAGCCTGAACATCGAAGAGTTCTGGCCAACCCTTCCCCTTATTGAAGTTCAGGTCCAACTTCTGCTGACCAACAATTCAATTGAGGTTTTTACGTCACTAACACTCGTAGGAGATAAGGCCAAAAAAAATGCGGCAGAGTAACTGCCGCATTTTTCGTGAGATCCAACTTCGTTCCAGTCAACCTAAGCGGCGGACTTTGCAAGTGCTTCTTTCGCGACGCTCAGAATCTCTTCGAACACCAATGGCTGATGAATTGCGAGTTCGCTCAGCATCTTGCGATTCAGCTTTACGCCAGCCAAGTCGAGACCGTGAATGAATCTCGAATATGCAATCCCGCGAATCTGGCAAGCGGCGTTGATACGAGTAATCCAGAGTGACCGGAAATCTCGCTTCCGCACCCGACGATCGCGGAACGCGAAGCAACGATTACGAACAATCGTTTCCTTCACGAGACGAATTTGATTCTTACGGCCGCCCCGCTGGCCCTTGGCTTCGCGGAAAAGACGCTTGTGAGCCTTGTGTCGAGCTACCGAAAAACTAATACGCATGACTTCGATTCCTGCAGCACCGAAAGATGCCACCTGCAAAACAAACTAAAGGTCAAAATTGCCTGCGAAGCTTATGAAAAGCAGTCGCTGCACATCAGAGACGGAGCGCAAACGGCAGACTCGCACGTCTTGGAGGCAGTATACGCCAACTACATCGAAGGACGTAGGCCTTCGACAACCCGCTTCGCTTGGAAGTTATCGAGAATTAAGTCATTACGCATCTGTCGCTTCCGCTTACCTGGCTTGTGACTGAGCAAGTGGCCGCGAAACGAACTGCGTGCGGTCGCCTTACCACTGGCAGTGACCTTAAACCGCTTGAGCATTCCCTTATGGGTTTTTTCTTTGGGCATGAAACGCCATCCATCTGTCGCAAAATCAATTGAAAATGCCCGGGACAATCTTTGCCGGGCACGCAAGTGTAGCGAGCACCGATTCGCTTGACCAGCGATCGGAGCAGCCGGAATTAGTTGTGCCGATTGAGTCGACCGGCCCTAAACCTGAAGCAAGAAAAAATCGCGTAAGTCTCAATCCGCCAGCAGCTTACACTCAGCTACGTCTTGGGTGCCAAGACGGCTGTCATGTTCTTGCCCCCTTCGAGGCCGGGGGTTTTTTCTACTTTCGAGCAATCCTGCAGCTTTTCGATGATTTCGACCAGCATTTGTCGCCCGCGATCGTGGTGAGCGTTCTCGCGACCACGGAAGATAACGTTTAGCTTGACCTTGTCCTTGTGGGACAGAAATTCGCGAGCCTGCTTAATCTTAAACTCGACGTCATGGTCGCCGGTCTTCGGCCGCAGCCGGATTTCTTTGATCTGGACCTGGTGCGATTTGGCGGAGCTGGCGTGCTTTTTCTTTTGTTCGTATTTGAACTTGCCGTAATCCATGATTCGGCAGACGGGTGGCCGCTCCGTTGGGGCGACTTCTACCAGGTCGAGACCACTTTCCATCGCCAGGCGCAGCGCGTCAGACGTCGGGATAATCCCCAGCATTTTGCCTTCTTGATCGACCACTCGAATTGGCGTCAGCCTGATTTGGTCGTTGATCCGATGCGTCGTTTCGATTGCGAACCTCTCTTGATGGGAAAAAACAGGGCCAGACATCTCTCAGCACCCTGCACTGGCCCTCAAGTATTGTGCAATCGGCGCTCTCTTTCTCGCTGCGGCTGCTTCGAAAAGCAGGACTATTCGCTGCTCGACATTGGGGAGTCCTTGGTTCTATCGCTCAACTCGTGAGCTGTCAAGAACTTGCCGCAAAAAGTCTGAACGAGGTGGAGTCGCAAATGGAGCGAGACCAGGCGAGCAGCTAGAGGCAAATTCTCCGCTAGAGTGCACTGCCGTGACTCGCGAAGAGGAATTCGTTGCCGGGACAGGCCCACAGCAGGAGCCAGCCGTTGCAACGTACAGACAAGTGCTGCCTCGACTAACCAAGCGAATCCTAAAGCTGGTCAACCAGCCGCCTTGAGCTTCTGCTGTACGCCAAAGTCGGCCAGCCGCTGTTCGAGCGTATCGCGGTCGCGCACAATTTTTTTGCCGATCCGAATAGCGCGATGCCCCTTCATCGTCCCGGCTGACGCGGCAAACAAGGGACGTCCTTCGACTAGCACTTGCAAGTCCGACTCTTTCGGCTGCTCAGTCATAATGATGTCGCCTACGGCCAGACTGGCCACTTCATTCGTTGTCAGATTTGTCGCGGCCAGGTTAACGACAACATGAACAGAGGCTTTCGACAAGCCCATCTCCAGCATGACTCGCTGCTTTGGATCTCCCCCCTTCTTCTGGTAGGCTGACCAACTATCACTGGAGAGCTTGGCGGAGATCGGCTCAATTGTGTTAAACGGCACGCAGAGATTCATAATCCCGCGAACTTCCCCCATCGTGATTTCGAAGCTGATCAACACAATCACTTCGTTAGGGGGAACGATTTGAACAAGTTGAGGATTACTTTCGACCTGGGTAACAGTCAGGCCCAGCTTACAGATATTCGCCCAAGCCCCTTCTAAACCGGTCATGGCCAGTTTAGTGATCCGCGTCACCAGCCTGAGTTCAATTTCGGTCAGTGGCCTTGAGGGGATATAGGGCTGCGCATCTTTTCCGCCGCCCAGCAGCCGATCGACAATTGGAAAAATGATCGAAGGGTTCAGGTCAAGAATCAGGTGACCTTCAAGCTCTTGCGACTTCAGCAGATTGAAGCAGGTTGGGTTTTCGAGACTGAAGACGAACTCGCTGTATGTCAATTGATCGACGCTGATGAGCTTGACTTCAACAATGGCCCGTAACATCCCGCTGAGAGCTGCCCCAAACTCGCGGCCGAAGCTTTCATGCAGCGCCTGAAAGGCACGCATTTGCTCTTTACTGACGCGTTCGGGACGCTTGAAGTCGTAAACACTGACTTGGCCACTGAACTCGTCACGCCGCGCGGTGGATACAGAACTGGTCGCCTGCATCCCAGGATCGAGAGCGGCCAGCAGCGATTCGACTTCGGATTGACTAAGAACGTCGCCCATCCTTGGGCCTCCTTCGAACAACAACTGGACTGATATCAATTTCCAGCAGCAAAACCAGGTTGACTGTCACTCGCTAATCCGGGTCGTGCGACACGACTCTATCGCATGAGAAACCTGTCGTTTTTCGGGCCCTGAATAGGTCGCTAGCGGCTTGTTTACCCTCGTACCTGTCCCTCTCCCCGGACGATCCACTTGTAACTTGTCAGTTCCTTAAGGCCGCACGGGCCGCGAGCGTGAAACTTATCGGTTGAAATTCCAATTTCGGCACCCAGCCCAAACTCTCCACCATCGTTGAAGCGGGTGCTGGCATTCACCATCACTGCGGCTGAATCAACTGAAGCGAGAAATTCCTCAGCCGCAAGGTAATCGTTGGTAACAATCGTATCGGTATGTTTCGAGCCAAATTGATCAATGTGGTCAAGAGCCTCGGACAAATTGTCGACAACTTTGCACGACAAAATCAGATCGAGATACTCGGTGCCGTAGTCGGCATCAGTCGCAGGAATGGCATTCGGAAGAAACTGAAGTGTGCGAGGACAACCGCGAACTTCCACACTTTCGGTAATCAGCATTGAACTGGCGGCGTCAAAAAACGCCGGGGCGATTTGCTTGTGAACCAGCAAACACTCTGCTGCATTACAAACTCCCGTTCGCTGGCACTTCGAATTTTTAAGAATGCTCACCGCCATTTGGATGTCGGCTGCTTTATCGACGTAGACGTGACAAATTCCGTCAAGGTGCTTAATCACCGGCATCCGCGCTTCGACCGAGACCCGCTCAATAAGCGACTTGCCGCCGCGAGGTATAGTCACATCAATCAAATGGCCAAGTCCCAGTAGTTCTCCTACAACGGCACGCTCAGTTGTCTCAACAAGCTGAACCGCTGTCTCCGGCAGGCCCGTTTCTTTGGAGGCCTGCTTCAACGCGTTATAGAGGGCCTGATTACTGAAGAGGGCTTCTTTACCGCCGCGCAAAATCACAGCGTTACCACTCTTGACGCACAAGGCGGCCGCATCGATCGTGACGTTGGGACGAGATTCGTAAATGAAAAAGACAACGCCCAAAGGAACGCGGACTCGCGAAATGCGCAAGCCGTTGGGTCGAGTGTAGCCGTCAATGAGTTCGCCAACCGGATCGGGAAGTGCGATCACATCTTCAACGGCTGCCGCGATCGCTTGAACACGTGAGTCGGTCAGCTTCAGCCGATCGATGGCGGCAGACGAGAGGCCATACGACGGGGCGAGATCGAGGTCGCGTTGATTGGCTGCACAAATTTCGTTGGAATTGGCGACAAGGAGTTCGGCTGAACGCTTCAGCCAGTCGTGTTTCGCGCGACTAGAAAGCGTTGCCAGTTGCCGCGAAGCGACCTTGGCCTGGTTGGCAAGCTGCAGCGCATAACTTTTCCAATCGTCCGACATGCCAACCTCGATCATGGGCAAACGAACCGAGACAGGAACATGCCTCGTAAGTTCAATAGGCTATTTGACTTCTGATGCGTTAACCCGTCAAGACGGAACGACTGGACAGTCAGGGCAATTCAGGGGGAATGGCTCGCATAGAGAGGAGTGAAGCGGCCGGCCTTTGTCTTTCTCGGCAACCCCTTTCCATGCAAGCCGATTGGTGCGAAAGGCTTCTTCATTGGGCCACCAATTACGATGCTTCACGATTGCTCTCTGCTGGAAAGATCTTGAAGGAGCCTGTGATTCCCAACTGGAAGCATTCGGCACACCAACTAACCGTGACCAAACAGTGATGTCGAGCTTGCTTTTCTCCGCTCGGCTGCCGTTCACTTGCCCAAGTTACGGCTGAACATCGTCGATGGCAGTGATCTCCAGCCGCATAGTGCCGCGCGGGACTTGCAGTTCGACTTTGTCGCCAACCTTTTTATTCATCATGCTGCTGGCCAGTGGGCTGGTGGTCAGAATCTTCAGAATGTCGCTGGAATAGTCTTCTTCGCCCGGGCCGACGAACTCATATTGCTCGACGTCGCCATCATCCAGGTTTTTCACAGTCACGCGACTTCCAAAGGTGACGACACCTTTCGGGAGGGTCGACTTATCGACAATGTAGCAATTGGCCAGCCGGGACTTGAGTTGATTAATTTTGGCCTGGACCATCCCCTGGGTTTCACGCTGACCATGATACTCGGCGTTTTCTTTCAGGTCCCCTTCTGCCCGCGCATCGGCGACGGCTTGGGTAATCCGGGGCATATCAACATCTTCCAGTTGCCGAATCTCTTCGCGGAGTTTGTCGTAGCCTTCCCGCGAGATTGGTTGTCTTTCCACGATCATCTACCTTTTGGATTGGCACACTGACAAAGCGCAATCAGCATCTTCGTCAACCAACTGGTCTCAAATGTCGAACAAACTGCGACATCGAATTCATGCAAGCAATTGGCAACAGCCCGCCAAGTTCTGGGTTCGACTTCTGCTGACAGTCAACACCGGTGAAACACAGCTTGGCCCAAAGCCCCTGTCGTCACAACACTGACATCCGGCCCAAAGAAAAAACAGAAAGCCGTGCGGGGGTTGCCCGACGACTTTCTGGTTAACACCAAGTATATGCGTATTCGCAGGCTAAAGCCATTAGCTCACAAATGTATACACACCTGGGCTAGGCGACGTCAACCCAGCAGCGATCCTTGGCGCTGGCGAGGACGGCGTCGCAAACCTTTTGCGTCTCAAGCGACTCGCGAAAAGTTGGGCTGCAAGGAGTACCCGTTTCGAGCGATTTGAGGAAGTCGGCCACTTGATGGGTAAAGGTGTGCTCGTACCCAATCTGCAAACCGGGGACCCACCAATTCTTCATATATGGTTGATCACCATCGGTAACATGGACGCTTCGCCACCCGCGGACGATCGAGTCGTCGGCATAGTCGAAATACTGCAAACGGTGCAGGTCGTGGAGATCCCAGCGAATCGAAGCATGCTCGCCATTGATTTCCAGGGTGTACAGGGCCTTGTGACCGCGTGCGTAGCGAGTTGATTCAAACAGTCCGAGCGAGCCATTCTTGAAATGGCAATGGAATGTACAGGCATCGTCGATCCCGACCTTCTCCACTTTGCCAGTGAGGTTGTGCATTCGCTCTTTGACGAAAGTCTCAGTGACGGCACTGACATCGCTGATACTGCCATTGAGCCAGAGGGCGGTATCAATACAGTGAGCCAACAGGTCCCCGGTAACACCGCTCCCTGCTGCCTGGGCATCGAGTCGCCATAAGGCCTGGCCCCCTTGCGGAAGGTCGGCGTTAATCGTCCAGTCCTGCAGAAAGTTGGCACGGTAATGGAAGATGCGGCCCAAGCGACCTTCATCAATCAATTGCTTGGCAAGCGTGACGGCTGGAACGCGGCGATAGTTGTACCACACCGTATTGGCAACGCCTGCTTTCTCGATGGCGGCGCACATTTCTTCCCCTTCGGCCGTCGTGATCGACAGGGGCTTTTCGCACAAAACCATCTTCCCCGCCGCTGCGGCTGCGATGGCGATATCCTTGTGAAGATTATTGGGAGTGCAGATATCGATCGCGTCGATGTCTGGCCGTGCCACAAGCTTCCGCCAGTCGGTCTCGATGCTTTCGTAACCCCAGTTTTCCGCGAAGGCTTTCGCCTTGGCTTCATCACGAGCACAAACGGCCTTGAGCACCGGACGATAAAGCGAAGGAAAGAACTGGCTAACCTGCTTGTAGGCGTTTGAGTGAGTGCGGCCCATAAAGCCGTAACCAACGAGACCAATACGGAGTTCTTTAGACATAATAGGGCCTAGAGATAATGGACCAGAGATGAAGGTGATATCAGGACGAAAAAGGCTGGCCGGCAAGCCTACGCGGTTACGCTTTCCAACCATGGGCATCGCGAACGGAGATCATCGTTTGAAGAATGCTGTTCCACGTTTCGGGCTTTCGCATGACATCATTCGGGAACATGCAGCCATCCCAGCACATATGCTGGAACTTCTTGAGCACGGTCCCTTGTTCATCGCGTAGCCAATGGGCTGCGTCTTCGGTGATTTTGAGTTTTCCGTTTGGATCGGTCGGCAAGCAGTGCCGACCGGTTTTATCGTGCGAACCCGACCCAAAGACCGTGGCATCGTTCTGGGCAACGTGAAAATCGATCGTCCAAGGCCGAAGGGCAGCCGTCAGGGTCTTCAGTGCGGCGCCTAGTGTTGAGCGATCTTGCCAATCGTAACCCTCTGGCAAAATACGATCTTCGGGAGCGTTGTAGCCCAAGGTGTAAAGAAGCGTGTGAGCCATGTCCGCCTGGAAGCCAATCACGCCGGGCCGATCGGTCAGTTCCAAGAGCCGCACCATTTCCTTCCAGCTATGCATCGCCCCCCAGCAAATTTCCCCCTCAGCCGCTAGACGCTCACCAAATTCGCTCGCCACATCGCAAGCACGGCGGAAGGTTTCGGCTGCTTTGCGAGTGTTAGCTGCAGGGTCTTTCGCCCAATCGCCAACACCGGCTGCGGTATCGATGCGAACAATCCCATAGTCACGCACCCCCAGTTCCCTCAGCTTCTGCCCAATTCGGCATGCTTTGCGAACCTGGGTGACAAACTGGGCTCGTTCGGGCTCAAGGCCGATCGCACTTCCACCACCCGTGGGTGGCCAAACGGGGGCAACAATCGAACCAATCTTGAGGTTTCGTGAAGCAACTTTATCGGCCAAAACCTTCAGATCATCGTCAGTCGAATCAATACTGACGTGTGGATCGAACAGAAACAGGTCGACCCCATCAAACTTGACCCCATCCACACTGGCTGCGGCCGTCATGTCGAGCATGTCATCGAGCGGAATGAATGGCTCCGCACCTGGAGATCCTTTGCCAACGACGCCGGGCCAGGCAGCGTTATGCAGTTTGGGAAAGTTGTTGGTGTGGTCTGCCATGGTGAATCTGATGCCTGATGTAAGAAAAGAAGTGGGAAAATAGTGGAAGTGTTCGACAGAAGATTGTGATGGGCGTGAATCGAGCAGTTCAATAACGACTGGCGGAAGCCAAGCCTTGATGATTTAGCCGTTGGCCATTGCAAGGGGGCAAAGACTTGCCCCCCTGTCATTCTAAATCAAGATTTACCGCTTGTAGGCACCAACCGCTGGTGCATCGGGTTGAGCGTTCGGCCCAAAATAGCGCAGCGATACAAGTGGGTCGGTCCCGGTATTTTCGATCACGACTCCGGCCGCGGCTGCAGGAGCGGTTACGAAGCATTCATCGTAGGTCATTTGGCCAAACCGAATCATCGCCGGGGTTTCGAGCCGCATGCCGTTGATCTTGCCTTCACCTTGAACGGTGATCCAACCATACGCCCCGCCATCCTTAACAGTCACTTTGGTCTTGGGCTGAATGGTCAATTCTTTAGCAGTGAATAGCTGCTCACCGGCCACTTTTCCGTAAACAATCCAGCGATCGACGTAGCCTTCTTTTTCGGTGTTGGCCACCGGGATCGGTTCGAGATAGTGGCTGTCTTTGAAATTAGGGTCGACATTCGCTTCCCAATCAAGCGCATCGACCAAGTACTGCAGGTCATCGTGCTTTTCTTTGGGGAAGTCTTTAGTCAGCAGTGATCGTGGGACGGCGCGCCCCTCGACCATTGACTGATACATCCCGAAGACATCGCTTCCCCACTGTGGCTCGTAGGTCAGCAAGCTACCAGGAGCATGGAGAACACAGGGTGGAATCAACCAGCCAGTGCCAGGTTTGAGGCGGTAAGCTTTCGACAGATCAAGAATACCGTTATCGCCGTCATTCCAGCGGGCCAAAGCATCAATCACTTGCTGCTTCGTGGTCCCCGGTTCAAACCCCATGAACGTATAGGGGAAGTTGTTCCCGGTGGGGTTCAGTTGAGGGGGGAAATAGTACGACTCGGGTTTGCCTTGCTGGCCAACAAGCTTTGCTTGTGCATCGTTTTGGTGCATGTGGTGGGGGATGGGGCCCA
>JAIXVG010000439.1 GCA_027483145.1 Planctomyces sp. | reverse complement strand
CGTGCATGTGAACGATTTGCGGGTGGGGGTAGTCCTGCGGACTGCGGTTCATGACCCCGACCGGCCCAACTCCCCACTTCTTCTTTCGGCTGGAACCCGGCTTACCGATAACGTCATTCAACTGCTCCTTAAGCGCGGCGTGACGCGGGTTCGAATTGCTTCTGACGAACTCAAACGGCTGACTGAAGCCCCTGCCACGTTTCGTGCTCCAACTCGCAAAATCGAGATTCCCCGCGCGGGTTCGACCTACGAAACAGCCAAGCCAGGAACTCCGGCGGGTTGGAAAGACTCGAAAGAGTCGTTCGTTCGGCAGTTGCAACTACGCCCCGGGTACCACAAAAGCCCCGAGCGGGCGACCTATTTCGATAAGTCGTTCAGCCAGTCGCTGATTCAGATCGATCAGGTCTTTCAGAATGTGGCTGATAAACAAATCGTCGATACTCCGCGGGTCCTATCGGTTTCTAATGAGCACTTGCGCTTGTTAACGGCCGACTTCGATTTATTCGTCGAACAGGCGGCTCAGCCGGTGATTGGTTCTTATCCCAGTAAGCACGCGCTGCAAACGGCGATGCTGGCGACGGCGATGGGAACGCTGATGGGACTGAAAGGGGATGAACTGATCGACCTCAACGTGGGCTGCCTGGTTCATGATGCCGGGATGCTTAAGGTGTTCGAGAAGATCAAGGGACTATCAAATCCCAGCCAGACGGCAATGCATATCGAGCTGATGAAGCATCCGGGGTATATCTCGGATACGTTAGGCAAAAGTATGAACATTCCTCATGGGGCTATGCTGGTTGCATACCAGATGCACGAACGAATGGATGGCAGCGGGTATCCGCGTCGGCGGCAGGGGCCGCAGATTCATCCTCTGGCTCGCATTGCCGCTGTCGCAGATACCTTTCTTTCGATGGTTTCACCAAGAAATCATCGACCCGGGCTACTTCCCTATGAGGCCGCGGAAAACATTCTGTTTGCGACCCGCGGCGGTCAGTTTGACCCTGCAGCGGTGCGGGCCTTATTGCATACCGTTTCGCTATTCCCTGTCGGATCGAATGTTGAACTGAGTAATGGCGAAATTGGGAAAATCGTGAAGGCCAATCGGGCCAACTTTACACGACCGATTGTCGAAGTTCGAGGAGCTGACGGCACAACTCGAATACTCGACCTGGAACAGCAACCAGACCTCGAAGTCGTGCGCGCGATTGATCTTGATGGAGATATTGCGCATCAGTTCGAGTGGGAAAACAAATGAAGTTCGGATCGAATTGATGCGTTAGACTGAGAGAAAGTCTTCGAAGTCAGTTGAACTCATCGATTGGATTACTGAGTCGCCACAAAGATGGAGCTGTGGGATCAGGTTAACGTCAATTGAACCATGATTTTTATCGCGTTTAATGATTAGAAACCGCACGCTAGCGCGTGGCGGCTAATGCATCAGAGGGGCTAGATAAGTCTGTCTCGACTGTCTGGAGGTCGTTGCGATCAGGCCGACCCCCTACAAAACAATAAGCCTCGCCGTTTGACGGGCGAGGCTTATTGTAAGATCAAGTTAGCGGCGACAGCGCGGTGTTACACCTTGCCGCAAATGGTCTTGCCGGTCGACAGGAGGTCATCGCAGGCCATCCCCAAGCGGCTTGCAACTCCTGCTTCGCCCAGCTTCAGGTAAGCGCGAGGATCGTAGGATTTCTTGTCGCCAATCTCGCCGTCGATCTTCATCACCCCTGCGTAGTTCTTGAACATGAAGTCTGCGACGGGGCGAGTGAAGGCATATTGGGTGTCGGTATCGATGTTCATCTTCACAACGCCATACCCGAGGGTTTCACGAATTTCTTCAACTGGTGTCCCGCTGCCGCCGTGGAAGACCAAGTCGAACTCGGCCCCTTTGCCATACTTGGCCATCACGGCGTCCTGGCCTTGCTTCAAGATATCGGGACGCAACTTGACTGCACCCGGCTTGTATGACCCGTGCACATTGCCGAACGTCGCGGCAAACATGTATCGGCCCAAGCCGTTCAGGGACTCGTAAACGGCGAGCATATCTTCGGGAGAGGTATAGAGTTTTTCGCGTGGCTGATCAGAGTGATCGACCCCATCTTCTTCGCCCCCGACGACCCCTGCTTCAACTTCCAGAATGATCTCGTTGGCGGCGCACAGCTTGAGCAATTCCTGGCTCAGCTTCATGTTATCGGCCAGCGGCAGTTCGGAAGCATCAAGCATGTGAGAGTGGAACAGGTTCGACTGGCCAGCGGCGCGGCGGCGAGCGGTCTCGGCGATCAGCGGCTTCAGGAAGCTGTCGACTTTTCCTGGTTGGCAGTGATCGGTGTGGAGAGCAATCAGGACGTTGTACTTGTCTGCGAGGCGGTGAGCCGCTTCAGCCAGAACGATTGCACCCACAACCATATCTTTGACGTTGAGGCCCGAGGCGAACTGGCCCCCGCCGGTTGAAACCTGAATGATTCCGTCCGAATTCTTGTCTGCAAACCCCTTTAACGCACCATTGAGCGTAACGAGGGACGAAATGTTGATGGCGGGGTAGGCATAGCCCCCCTGCTGTGCGGCATCCAGCATTTTGGCGTACTGGGCTGGCGTGGCGATTGGCATAGGAAACCTTCTTAGGGTACGAATAGAGGTTCGCTGGCGGGACGAGACCGGCCGGAACCTTCCGGAGCCCGAATTGACTCTTCCGCTGATTGAGGGTGTAGCACGTTGCCAGCGGCTCGACAAGCGAGGGCGAACCTGGTGCCGTGAGACGGCTTCATTTTGGGGTCGGATGTGCTGCAACGTGCTCGGTTGTCGGACTTAACAACTGGTCCTGCCCCTGTTCTTGAGTTTGACGATGCAGTGGAGGAGCGAACCTCTGCTAAACTGGCTTGTGCCGGGCGATTCAAACCCGATTTTCTGGAATTGGTTCAAGGCGAAACATGAGCATCATCGACGCGTTCCGGTTGACTGGAAAAGTGGCCATTGTGACTGGGGGAAGTCGGGGGTTGGGGCTGGCGATCGCTACCGGAATGGCCCAGGCCGGGGCGTCAATCGTCAGCATCAGTCGACAACCCCAGAATGACGCGCTGCAAGCAGCAGTTGAGGGGGCTGGCGGGCAATTCTGGGGGATTCCGGCCGACCTATCGGACCCGGAATCGCGGCGAGGGGTCATTGATCGCGTGCTGGCCGCTGCGGGCCGAGTTGACATTCTGGTGAACAACGCCGGGATCACCGCCCGACATTTGCCGGAGGAATTTCCTCTCGAAATGTGGCAGTCGATTTTGGATGTCCACCTGCTGGCAGCTATGGACCTGTCCCAGCAAGTGGCCCCCCACATGCTTTCGCGCGGCCGAGGGCACATTATCAACATTGGCTCGGTGATGTCGTTTCAGGGAGGCCTTAACATCTCGGCCTATGCAGCCGCGAAGCACGCGATAGCTGGGCTGACCAAGTCGCTTGCCGTTTCGTGGGGCAGCCGTGGTATCAATGTGAACTGCATTGCTCCCGGCTATATGGAAACCGAGATGTCACTGCTACTGAAGAACGACCCGGTTCGAGGGCCACAGATAGCCGACCGGATTCCGTGCGGCCGTTGGGGACGCCCTGACGAACTGGCGGGTGCGGTTGTCTTCTTGGCCTCTGAGGCGTCGTCGTATGTCCACGGGACGGTTTTGCCCGTTGATGGGGGGTGGTTGGCGAGGTAGCTGGTTGGCCTGAATTATTGATGGCATGAATGGTCATCGAGTTGCGATATGAAGAATGGTTTTTAGCCTGGATTATTCACCGGGATGCAGAAATCTGAGACAAGTTTTTTTGATCATGGCCTTACATCCATGACTGCGTGAAACACCCTGTTTTGTGGTGGAAGCGGATGGCGCGGCCTCTTGCTGCTTCGCAGCCCAGCCAGTCTGAAGACTGGCTGGGCTACCCGAGATTTGTTCCAATTCGAACGATTATGGCGCGACCCCACGAATCTGGTCCGCCCAAGTTGCCTATTGCAGAGCAGAACCCGACCACGCGCGTGGTCGGCTCGGCGGACTTTTGGATCTAGGTACTTCGTGTGCGGGCGAGCCAAATCTCGCGTTGGCCAGCATGGATATGGCATTAGCAGTCTGCGCCTCGGCATGCGAATTCCATCTAGAACAACCCACCAGTATCGAGTAACAGCGTGACTGGTCCGTCATTGACCAGCGAAACTTGCATGTGGGTTTGGAATTCGCCGGTGGCGACGCGGGTCCCCTGCCCTGCCAAGGCTTCGACGAAGGTCTCATAGAGGGGCCCCGCTTGCTCGGGCTTGGCGGCGTCGACAAAGCTGGGGCGGCGACCTTTGCGGGCATCGCCGTAGAGCGTGAACTGGCTGACAACTAGCACTTCGCCTTGGACATCGAGGACCGAGCGATTCATTTTGCCGTCGTCGTCTTCAAAGATGCGCAGTAGCGCGACCTTTTCGGCGAGACGAGTTGCTTCGAGGATTTGGTCGGTATGGGTGACCCCCAATAAGACCACTAACCCTGGACCAATCTCGCCAGTCACTCGCCGGGAACCATCGGCATCGATGACGGTCACATTGGCTTCGGTTACGCGTTGAATGACTGCTCGCATGGTGATTGATTTACTGTTGTGGTTGGTGTCAGGCCGGATTATTCATCAGTTCGAAACAATTCGGCACAAGTCTTTTCTGTTCATGGCCTGCTCAGCCCAGTCCGTAGAATGACCGGTTTTCCAGGAGCTAAGGCAGAACGTGTGAAGTTGCGCGATTCACGTTGAAACTGCTGAGAAAATTCGAAAATCATAAGGTGGAATGAATTTTCGCATCATGCAGTCGCAAACGATCGAAGCCCCTCGCTGACGCTTCGGGTTACGAAAAACTGGCTGGATCTACGCTGTCTTCACATGATTGGCTGGTCGAGATTCAGGAAAACGCAAGTTCAAAAAGGGAGAACCGACGGCTAGCGCCGTGTTGCTCAGTATTGTGGGGTGCTTCAAGACGCAACCTAGAAATTGCTTTGACAATGGACCAGGTTTACTGGTTGATTGTTCGAGCAGGGGAATAGGGGGACAGGTCAAATTCTGGTTGTTCACCCATTGCTAATTGGGCGATGAGGTGAGCCGTGATGGGGCTCATCTGCAGGCCGTTGCGATAGTGACCACATGCGACCATTAAGTTCGATAGGCCGGGCCACCGACCGAGGTAGGGAATTCCGGCCGGGGCGTGGGGGCGTAAGCCGGCCCAATGGGTGACTAGCTCTGCTTCCTTCAATTGTGGCACTAACGAGATGGCAAACTGCAATAGATTTGCGACGCCATCGGCTGAGGACGATTTGTCGAAGCCGGTATGCTCTTCGGTTGACCCAACCAGCACATGACCATCGAGCCGCGGTACAACGTATCGCAGGCCTTGTTGAATCACAGGAGCGAACTGTCTGCTGGGAAGCTTGAGGAGAACTAGCTGCCCCTTCACTGGTGTTACGGGAAGCTGTGGGAGCTGAGGTGAGGATGAAGAAAACTGCGAACTCAGATGTCCTGACCAGGCGCCAGTTGCCAGTACGAACTGGTCGGCTGCAAATGAACCGCGAGCCGATTTGACTTGAGTTAATCGCTCGCCAGTCAACACAAATTGTTCAACGGGCGAATGCTCGATGATTGTCGCACCCAGCGACAGGCAAGCGGTTGTCAGGTTTTTGAGGTGCCTGGGGTTTCTGACATGGGCGAACTGCGGCTGATAATAGGCGGGTTGAATACCGCTGACTGCGGTGGTCCCAATAAAGGGAAACGTTGTCTGCAAGTCGGTTTCGCTGCACTCGACCGTTTCAACCCCCTGCTCTCTCCATCGGGACTGCTCGGCCTGGAACTCGGCTGGTGATTGCTGCTGTCGAACTTCGACCATCCCTGACGTGACATACTCGCTTGAGAATTGCGTTATCTG
>JAIXVG010000021.1 GCA_027483145.1 Planctomyces sp. | reverse complement strand
TTCTGGGGTATTGGTTGTTAGGCCTGTTTGGAACCAGTTTCGATCATCATGTGGATAGATTATTGCCGCGATTATCCATCGATTGTTTGCAGGCTGTTTCGCCATTGGCTGAGGTGTTCGGCACAAATCGCGACACCTAGTGCCACGGTATGTTGCGGGTTGGGGGCGATGCGGGTCGGGATTCCCAATTGCTCTTCAAACAGATCTGCTAAGCCCCGTAACAATGCTCCTCCTCCCGCCAGCATCAGGCCAGTCTCGGCGAGGTCGGCCACCAACTCAGGGGCACACTGTTCGATAACTTGCTTAACCCCTCCGACGATTGTGCGCAGTGGGGGTCTGAGTGCTTCACGAATCTCTTCGCTGGTCATCATCACTTTCCGTGGAATGCCGCTAATGATGTCGAGGCCGCGGACTTCGGACGTTAGTTCCTGCCGCAGCAAGTACCCCGAACCGATTGCGTGCTTGATCTGACAAGCTGTGGCGGCCCCGATGCGCAATGAATATTTTTGCCGTACAAAGTCGACGATTGCCGTATCGCAGGCGTCGCCAGCGGTGCGAATCGATTGCCATGCGACCAGCTCACCCAGGCTGAAGATGGCGATCTCGGTTGTGCCTGCACCGATTTCACAGACAAGGCTGGCGAGGGGTTCTGCCAGCGGTAGTCCCGCTCCAATAGCAGCAGCCTTGGCTGCTTCGATGGTATAGACCTTGCCCGCCCCCGCTCGCTCGGCACTGTTGAAGACTGCTCGTCGTTCGACAGGGGTAATTCCGCCCGGGACGGCAATGACAACCCGTGGCCGGAACCCGGGAGAACGGCGATCAATTTTGTCGAAGAAGTAGCGAAGCATCGCTTCGCATAACTCAAAGTCGGTAATCACCCCGTCTCGCACAGGCTGAGCGGCGGAGATACTTTCGGGGGTTCGTCCCAGCATTTGTCGGGCGAGCTTGCCAATGGCAGCTCCACGACCCAGGATTTTGCGGGTCCCTGCCTGAACTGCAACGACCGAAGGTTCATCCAGGATGACCCCTTCCCCCGGGATGGCAATCACCGTATTGGCGGTTCCAAGGTCGACCGCCAGGTCGGGGCTAAGCCATTGGCGAAAGCGGTGAAACATACTGGTTAGTCGCCAAAAATAGGTTCAACTCGCCGCTGGCGGGATGGGGAATAGACATTAAATAAGTGTTTAACAGTAAATGACTTATGATTATTCGTTCCACTTGGTTTTTTGGTCCTGCGAGGGGCCAAAACAAGGGGGAACAAGCTCGACTTTTTCCGATGGCACCCATTTTTGTGATGGATGCAGACCGGCACTCTTTGCGGGTTGTAGTTCAAATCGAAGTTTTGCCTCAATACGAATGGCAAGTCTCCTGGCCCCCCCCAGTTGCCCCATTCTGATGGCAGGCGGATTTGGAGTGAGGGGGCTCAGTTCATCCCTTTTTGCAGGAAGTCTCTCGCGCTGGCAGCGATCCGGGTTAAGCTGTGCGTCGGTGGTCATGTGCTTGTTCCGCTCGGACTGCTGCCCCCCTCGGCGAGTCTCGTCAACAAACTTTCTTCAATGACTCAAACCGGCACAAAACAGGCAGGCGATGGAGACAATTGAACACCAGCCTGCTGAGCCATCGCAAACTGAAGTGGCTATTGGAAATGATGACCCGGCCGCTTTCGCTCCCTATAACGTGGTAGCAGCCCAGGAACAACTGAAACGGCCTCGCTCATCAGTCTGGCTCGAAGTCATCGTGGCTAGTGTTATTAGCTTGGCAACGGCGATTGGTGCCACTTGGCCGCTGGCGATGCACCTGTCGACCGCCTTGCCGTTGGGGTGCGAAGGCTGTTTAACAGTTCCGTTGCTGAATGTCTGGACCATCTGGTGGAACGTCGACCAGTGCGAAGTCGGCTGGAAGGATTATTGGAACTCGCCCATCTTCTTTCCGAGCGAGCAAACCTTTGCGATGAGCGAAGCTCAGCCAACCACAACGGTGGTGGCGCCAGTGCTATGGGTTACCGGGTCGCGCGTGTTGACCTACAACGTCTATCTGTTGGGGCAACTGACTCTCAACGGGTTGCTCGGATACTTGCTCGCGCGCAGCTTGTGCCAATCGCGACTTGTCGCCGTCTGGGGAGCCATCGCGCTGGTCAAGCTTCCCTTCGTCTTCTGGCAATTAGGTGTCATCCAGTTGACCGGTGTTGGAGGAATACTTTGGCTAATCAATGCCACGTTCGCCTTCAGCAGGCATCCCACATTAACCAGAGGGATTGCGATTGGGGCCGCACTCGGAGTGACTTACTGGGCCTGCAACTACTATGGATTGTTTGCCGCAGTCTCTCTGTTGGCATTAGCGCCTCTTGTCTGGCCAAAAGTCTGGAAAAACTCTCGTTTTTGGGCAGGATTACTAGTGGCGGCCAGCATCGGGGCCGTCATGGTGGGTCCGATCGTGCAGGTACAACAGCAATTAGCTCGGCGGCATCAATGGCAGTCAGATCGGCCGATTGAGCTCATCAAGGATCTATCTGCCCGCTGGGTCGATTACACTCGAACTCCTTACTCTCCATTGTGGACCCAGCCAGCCTGGCAGCCACTCGATCGGCAGAACATCTGGTCGCTGGGTGTTGGCCTGCTCACGACCGGGCTGGCAGCGATTGGAGTGGCGTCGTGCATCTGGCTGCTCGTGACAACCGGGCTGCAGTCAAATCGCGGCGAAACACTCTTCTGGATGATCGTTCTGGGAATCTTCAGCTTGCTGTTGTCACTCGGTCCCGGCGGCCTTGTTTTCAATTGGGGGCCATATGATCTGCTGCGAGATTTTGTCCCAGGGTTCGGAGCGATTCGAAGTCCCTTCCGGTTCGGGGTAATTACCCAGATCGTGTTGATCTTCCTGGCGGCAGAAGGGATCGAGCGGCTGCGGGGCTTAGTTCCCAAAGGTTGGCCCTCGTTCGTTCGGCTCCCGGTGTTCTTGCTTGTGGGTGCATGCGGCCTGCTGAGTCTGGCTGAGTCGTGGCCTCATCAAGCGAGGCTGCGAGATGTTCCGCCGTTGGGGCCTCAAACGGGCTGGATCGACTTCGTCCGTACATCAGGGACTTCAGCGGAAGGACTGCTCACTCTTCCGTTTCCTAGGGGTGCAGCCGTCGAAGAATACGAAACAGTCGCATTCGATATGTACTCGGGAACATTCCATGGAAGGCCGCTTGTCGCGGGCTACTCGGGATTTTTTCCGAATAGTTACATGGATATCCTCGACCAAATTGAGAAGTTCCCCACGAATGACCTTGTTTGGAAGCTGGTTCAGATGGGGGTAACGCAGGTTGTTGTTCCGAAAACAATCGACTGTCACAGATTGTGTCTTGCAAGCCCTGATCTGGCATTGGTTTACGACGATTTAGCGGGGACGGTCTCCGTGTTTCAGCTTACTCCAGAGCTGGTGCCAGAACGGCCTGCGGTACCCGTCAATGACGAGTAGAATGTGTTGTAACATCCTGTTTGGCAATTGCTTGCGTAGAGTCGAATGGTCTTATTGCTGACCTGACCGTCAGCCCATCAAATCATTTGTAGTGGTTTCTCTCGGCTCGCTTCTCCGCCTCTTTGGCACCAACCAGCCCTCAATCCGCCGGGGCCGCAGCTCACCCGGTTGCAATTTCGACCGTGGACGTTAAAACAGAAGGCCCGCAAAATTTGATGGTGATAGCGGATTCAGGCCGATTTTTGTCAGCCTTGGATTGATCACTGGCGAATCGTGCGACCGGAAACTCCAGTAACGATTTCTCGGGGTTTTTCCTAAGTTGTTGTGCCGTAGAGTGTTCCGAAGATTTGGCGTTCGTTGCTGGTTGGTCCGTTGTTGTCGGCGGTTTGACTGCCGGTTTTAGTTGGCAGTTCGACTGCTCGGTTTTAGTTGGCAGTTCGACTGCTCGTTGGAGTGAATTGTGAGCGAGTACACGTACGAGGGGATGTTTCTCCTCGATAGCAATCGTTTTTCGGCCGATGCCGACGGAACAAGCAAGTCGGTGCTGGGAATGCTCGAGCGCGTGGGAGCGACCGTTGTCGCCTCTCGGCCGTGGCAGGATGCAAAGCTCTGTTTTCCTATCAAGAAGCAGCGTAAGGGTTTGTATTACCTCTCCTGCTTCAAGCTCGATGGCGACAAGCTGCCCGAGCTGACTCGTATTTGCAAGCTGAACGACAACGTTCTGCGCCAGATGTTTATTCGCCACGAGCCAGTAATTTTCGACGCAATGGTCAATGCTCTGAACTCGGAAGACGGGACGATTCACGCACCAGAACAGCGAGAAAGCCGTGATGGTGGCGATCGCCGTGACGGCCGGGATCGTGGCGATGAAGCTGACTTTGATAAATTCAACTAGGCTTTAAACCGGTACTATCTGAACGGCGGCTTTCCAGCGAGAGGTGACTGAGAGGAACAGGCAATGGCCAGCTTTAATAAAGTCATCCTCATGGGAAACCTAACCCGCGATCCACAAGTGCGGTATATCACCTCGGGCAACGCGGTGACTGAACTTGGAATCGCAGTCAGCCGGCAGTGGTACGACAAGCAAAGCAATACAAAAAAAGAAGAGACGACGTTTGTCGATGTTACGTTGTGGGGTCGGCTGGCAGAGATCGCGGGCGAGTATCTGGCGAAAGGGAGACCCGTCCTGATTGAGGGTCGCCTGCAACTCGATACGTGGGACGATAAAGAAACCGGCCAGAAACGTAGTAAGATGCGGGTGGTCGGCGAGACGATGCAGCTTCTGGGTAGCCGGAGCGATGGCCCGGGTGGAGGTGGCGCTGGTGCAAGCCGAGGCCAGGCGGGTGGCGGGCGTGGACGAAGCGGCGGCGACTCATTTGGTGATGACTCAGGGGGCGGATTTTCAAGTCAGGCCAGCGGTAATGATTTCGGAGGGGATAGCTTTGGTGGTGGGGGTGGTCCCGCAGATGATGATGTCCCCTTCTAATCATTAGCAAGTTCTAGACTTAGCACCAATACAAAGATAACAGCGCGGGTTGGGCACAACCGGCGAGCAGTTCTGACTAACAATTATCGAGCTTGTTTTCGGGAAATTCGGATCAAAAATGGGTCGTTCTTCAGTCACCGCTTCGGGCATGCCTCGTACCTCGCGTCAAGTTGAACTGCTGCTGGCGGAAAACGTCCAGTCGCTGGGTCAGCAGGGCGAAATTGTCAAAGTTCGTCCCGGCTATGCTCGCAACTTTTTGTTGCCTCAGGGCTTGGCCACAATGGCAACTGAAGCGAACAAGAAGGCTGTTGAGAAGCACCGGGCCAATTTGGCCGCGCTCGCTGCAGAGCGAATCAAGACTCTGCAGAAGAAGGCTGATGCCGTCGGCAAGTACAGCGTTACCCTTGAAGCCAACGCTAATGCCGAAGGGCATTTGTATGGCTCGATCATGGCTCACGACATCAGCAAGGCTTTGACCAGCGCCGGCTATGAAATTGGCAGCGACGACATCCGCCTCGATGGGCCGCTCAAGGAATTGGGCATGTACACCGTTAAGATTCAGCTCCATGCTGACGTCAAGACGGAAGTAAAGGTCTGGGTGGTCCCAACCGCCAACAAGGCCTAAGGGATTGTTAAACTGGTAATCCAACCGGTTTGAATCAACGAAAAAAGAAGAAAAGCTCGGACCATACTGTGGGGCCGAGCTTTTTTCACGCCACGATATGATAGTCATGGGGTTGGTGGCTGCAGGTAGAACCCTGGGACAGACATCGCAGGCTCGCCAAGAGGCGAATGCCAGACTGGTGACGATCTAGTCGGTCGTTTCTTCGGATGCTGGTATCGGGCCATACCCAAGGGAGGGAATAATGAGTAACGGACGCAAGCAAACCGACTCGATCCACGACCCGCTTCGATTGCCGCCGCAGAACCTCGATGCAGAGCGCGGCGTCCTGGGCTCGGTGCTGTTGCAAAACAGTGCCCTCGATGAAATTGGCGATATCCTCAACGCCGATCACTTCTACAGTACGCGGCATCGCGACATTTATCAGGTCATTTTACAGATGACCGAGAAGGGGGTGACTGGGGTCGATGCGTTAACCCTGGCTGAAGAACTCGATCGGCTGCAGCTTCTCGAACAATACGGGGGAGTAGGGTACATCCTTGAACTGATGGAAGCGGTTCCCCATGCGGCTCACGTGAAATACTACGCCGAGATTGTCCGCGACAAATGGATCCAGCGATCGCTGACGGAAGTCTGCACAAATGTGCTGCGCGAGTGCTTCGACGGAACCGACGAAACCGAAGACATTTTGCTGCAAGCTGAGCGTGGAATCTTCGGGATTCTCGAACAGCAAGAATCGACGTCCAAAATGACCATGGACGAGATCATGATGCAGACACTTGAACGAATTGATGCGCGGTTTGGGACAGAAGGGACGATCAGCGGTTTAACGACAGGCTTCGTTGATCTCGACAAGCAGACCAACGGGTTTCAGCCATCAGAACTGATCATCCTGGCTGCCCGGCCCAGTATGGGAAAGACGGCCCTCGTCTGTAACATCGCGCAGGCGGCGGCGATGTCGGCGGGGGCGGGTGTGCTGATCTTCAGTTTGGAGCAATCGAAACTCGAGTTGGCTGAGCGGTTCCTGTGCATTCATGCCAAGCTCGATGGCCATCGTTTACGAAAAGGGGACCTGGACGAAGCAGAACGCTTCGCACTAGTCGAAGCTTCTTCGCAATTGAGCCGAATTCCGCTGTTTATTGATGACTTGCCCGGTAGAACAGTTGGGCAGATTGCGGCAATTGCCCGGCGACTGAAGCGAGCCAACAAGCTGGGCCTGATCATCATCGACTATTTGCAACTGATTGAACCGGAAGATAAGCGTGCCCCGCGCGAGCAACAAATTGCTCAGATTACGCGGCGATTGAAGGGGATCGCCAAAGAAACCGGCGCTCCGATTATTGCGTTGTCGCAGCTTAACCGTGGCCTGGAGCATCGCGAAGACAAACGGCCGAAACTGGCTGACTTGCGCGAAAGTGGAGCCATCGAGCAAGATGCCGACATTGTGATGTTCCTGCATCGTCCCGACGCTTACGATGCAGCCGACAGGCCGGGACTGGCAGAGATTGTTGTCGCCAAGCACCGAAGTGGCCCGACCGGCATTGTGAACTTAACGTGGCTCAAGCAATACATGCGATTCGAAGACCATAGCCCGTTTGCTGAACCTTCCGGCAGCGGCGGCTTTTGATGCGGCACAGCCGCTTGGGTCGCGTCTTGGCATGGGTTAGCCCTTGCGAGTCGTTGGCCGCGGGATGCTTTGAGTAGGGTCCGGTTTGCGTCGCCGATTTACAGACGGCTGGCTTGCCCAGCAGTGAGATTTGGCTCGCCATTTTCACGTGCTCCACTTCAGATGAAAACCGTCGCAATCGAGGAAGCTTTTCGTCAACTTCTGGCACCTGCAAATCGATCCGTTCGGCACTCTACGACCACCAATCACTGCTGGACAAGCCAGCAGTGGCACCTGCCTGGATGTCTAGTGCGTGTGAATTGGTCACGGTTTCTTTAGAGACGGCGCGTCAAGACGCAACCTAAGATCTTTTGCTTGCTGTTAGCAGCGTTACCAGTTTGGGAATCAATTGCTCAAACGCTCTGGCGCGATGGCTGAGGTGGCGTTTGACGGCAGGGGCCAGTTGACCAAACGTCTGATGATATTCGGGGATGAGGAAGAGCGGGTCGTAGCCAAAGCCGCCGGTTCCGCGATAGTCGTCGACAATTCGGCCATAGCAGCGGCCTTCAACAGAGAGCCGGACATTCCCTTCCGGATCAGAAACGGCTGCGTGGCAAACGTAGAACGCAGTTCGC